>JAEDHZ010000025.1 GCA_016292705.1 Clostridiaceae bacterium | reverse complement strand
ACCATTGCAAAGGAAATTGAGCTTGAGGACGCCTTTGAAAACATGGGCGCACAGCTTGTAAGGAAGTTGCAACCAAAACGAACGATGTTGCCGGCGACGGAACAACCACCGCAACCCTCCTTGCTCAGGCCCTTGTCCGTGAGGGAATGAAAAATGTTGCCGCCGGTGCAAACCCGATGGTTGTCAAAAAGGGCATCAAAAAGGCTGTTGACGCAGCAGTTGATGCTGTTAAGAAGAACTCAAGCCCCGTAACAACAACGGAAGATATTGCAAGAATCGCAACCGTCTCCTCGGCAGATGAAACGGTTGGCACCCTCATAGCTGAAGCAATGGAAACCGTTACCGCAGACGGAGTTATCACCGTTGAAGAATCCAAAACCGCAGAAACCGGCAAAGAAGTTGTTGAAGGTATGCAGTTTGACCGCGGATACATTTCACCCTACATGGCAACAGATACCGACAAAATGGAAGCTGTGATTGATGACGCTTCAATCCTCATCACAGACAAGAAGATTTCAAACATTCAGGAGGTTCTTCCCCTTCTTGAGCAGGTTCTTCAGGCAGGCAAAAAGCTTGTTATCATTGCAGAGGATGTTGAGGGCGAAGCTCTTGCAACTCTCCTGCTCAACAAGCTGCGCGGAACCTTCACCTGCGTTGCAGTCAAGGCTCCCGGCTTCGGCGACAGAAGGAAAGAAATGCTCCAGGACATTGCAATCCTCACCGGCGGTCAGGTGATCACCTCCGACCTCGGACTTGAACTCAAGGAAGCAACCGTTGATATGCTCGGCAGTGCACGCCAGGTCAAGGTTACAAAGGAAAACACCATCATTGTTGACGGCGCAGGTGACAAAGACGCAATCAAGGCCCGTGTTAACCAGATTAAAGCCCAGATTGAATCTTCCACCTCTGAATTTGACCGTGAAAAGCTCCAGGAACGCCTTGCGAAGCTTTCAGGCGGTGTTGCAGTAATCAAGGTTGGTGCCGCAACTGAAACCGAAATGAAGGAAAAGAAGCTCAGAATTGAAGACGCTCTTGCAGCTACCAAGGCTGCTGTTGAGGAGGGTTCGGTTGCCGGCGGCGGCGTTGCTTTGCTCAACGCAATTCCGGCTGTCAGAGCTTTGCTTGAAACAACCGATGATCCGGATGAAAAAACCGGTATCAGAATTGTTGAAAAGGCAATTGAAGAGCCTGTTCGTCAGATTGCAAAGAACGCCGGCCTTGAAGGCTCGGTCATCATCAACAACATCATCTCCAGCGGAAAGATCGGCTATGGCTTTGACTTTGCAAAAGAGGAATATGTTGATATGTCAAAGGCGGGCATCCTTGACCCGACAAAGGTTACCCGTTCCGCTCTTCAGAACGCTGCCTCCGTTGCAGCCATGGTTCTCACCACCGAATCGCTTGTTGCCGATATCCCCGATCCTGCGGCTGACGCAGCTCAGGCTGCTGCCATGGCTCAGGGCGGCGGAATGTACTAATTTAGATATTAGACATTAGATTTTAGATATTAGATAACCCGGTCTGCCACGTTCTCACACGGCAGACCGGGTTTTTTTAATGTTCCTCAAATCAAAGACCTTTGCTCAGTGCGCTTGCTCTGACAACACGCAGCGATGAGCCGTCCTGTTTATACACCTTATCAGCAGAAACATCGCTCATTTCGATACCCCGTTTTCCGCCGTGGAGTCTGATTGAAGTTCTGAGACAGGACGGAGTTGAGCCGGAAATAAGGTAAATTCCCGAAATACTGTTCCAGACATAAGCCGCAAAGTATGCGCAGTTTTTGACCGGAGTCCATTTTCCGCTGTAGCTGTTAATTTTCCTTGAGATTCCATTGAGCTCGCTTTCGGTAACGGTCTCGCTGAGTGAGTATCTTGCGCTTGCGCCAAACTTGTTGACGCAATAATTTTCAACATTGTAGTAGATACCCCTGCCCTCCTTGCGGGAATTCTTGAAAGTTCCGACAGAAACCGAATCTCCCGGTTCAAGCTGATAAATACCTACCGTAAGCGTTTTATCCGAAAGGTTTTCGATATACAACCACGAGTGACCGGTTGAAAACGCATTTTTCAGATATGAAACGATTGATACCCTTGCAACGATTTCATCCGATTTTGCAAAAGCAGGAATTGCAAACGGAACAAGCATTACCACTGCAAGAATCAGACAAAAAACGCCTTTAAATTTCTTTTTCATTTTCATTCTCCTTTTGCCAAATCAGGCATTATTTATAATGCCATTTTATACCAAACATAAATAAGTATATTTCCATTTAGTCGTTATAAAGGCTTTTTTCTGAAAAAACTTCTCATCCGTATGTATAAAAGCGTTTCTTTCTATATTTGAGGATGTATGAATAAATCAAACAGCAAAAGTAATCCTGCTTCAAAAAAAAGCTATAATCACAGGACGAAAATTTTCTCGTCTCTGTAAATTATAGCTTTATATTTTGATTTTGCTTTTGTTTTGCGCATTATACGCCAATCTCATGCAGAGTAAAAATCATTCAGCGTCCTTATCACCGGCAGCCTTAAGATTTTCAATGAGACCCTTAATGAGATTGATGTAATTCTCAATAAAATCAAGAATCTGAGCAATAATTTCTCTTGCCTTATCCATTAACAATTCACCTCCAATTTGTAAATCGTTATGAATACTTTAATATATTTGTTAAAACAAGTCAATATCTGTACAGAAAAATTAAATATTTTTATTATTATTAATTTATAATTCATATTATTTTGTCTAGCTTTTTCAAAACCGCTCTCCTTTTTGTCAGTATCAGAGAAATTTTTGCAAAATGTTCTGCGAATGGAAAAAGAACTGCCGTACAAAACAGGTTGAACAAAACATGGACAGCACAGACAAAGGCCTTTCCGTCCTCGATTTCCGAAAGAAACGCAGGAAACGGAACAAAAGCAGAAAGAAGAAGAAAAAAAGCTGTTCCGAAAATATTGAAAATCAGATGAAAAACCGCAGCCGCCCTTGCTGCCTTTCCGGAACGCAATGCCGAAAAGAGTGTCGGCACTGTTGCGCCGATGTTCTGACCGCAAACCATGAACACGGCACTTTCACGGCTTATCGCCCCAGTCGAAACAAGAGATTGCAAGACTCCGACCGTTGCCGAGGAACTCTGGGCAACCGCAGTTGAAGCAAAACCGACAAAAACAGCGGCAGGCTTTGACGAAAAGCGGAGAAACAGCGAGGACAAAAAGCCGTTTTCGTTCAGAGCTTTTGAAGCGTCTTTCATGGTCTCAAGTCCAACAAACAGCAGTCCGAAAGAGCAAAGGAACAAAGCGATGTTCCTGATGCTCTTTTTCTTTGCAACAAGCGCACAGAATGCGCCGGAAAGAATCAGAAAAGGAGCGGCAGCAGAAAAATTGAGAACGGTAAGCAGACTTGTTACGGTTGTTCCTATGTTTGAGCCCATTATTATGCCCACACTTTGCGAAAGGCTCAGAACACCACTGTCCGCAAGCGAAACCGCCGTCACTGTAACTGCCGCCGAGGACTGAACAACAGCCGTTGACAACGTTCCGGCAATAACGCCGAAAAAGCGGTTTGAAGCGTATTTTTCCAAAACCGCTCCGGTCCTTTTTTCAAAAACCGCTTTCATCGCTTCGCTCATTTGCACGACAGAAAAAAGGAATATTCCTACACCGCATAAAAAAGCAAAAAAAGCTCTTATGTCCATTTTGTTCCTTTCCGAAAGGCATCGAGGTATTGCCATGCTCTGTTAGAAATTTCTGAAAAATTGAGAATGCAGGTGTCAGGAGATATCTGTCCTTCCCAATATTCAGATGTTCCATAATTTATACAGCGGTTTTTGTGCGTGTATTACACAAAACGAGGAGGTTTATTTTCCTTTCCGTGTCTTGACAAGCGAATAAATTGTCATATAATTAGGTTGGGTCGGTTAACGGATAACCTTTCCGGCTGAAGTAATAATTGAACGGGGGACAAAAAATGTCAATAAATGTTATTCCCATGCCCAACAGAGTTTTTGAATATGGCGGAGAGAAAATCTTCCGTGAAAAGGATTATGTTTTTGAAAAGAAAGACGGTCTTCATGAAGAGGGATATGAGCTTCTGATAAACGAGGACGGTGTTTTTGTTTCATATTCAACACAAAAGGGGCGCTTTTATGCCGAAAAAACGCTTTCACAGCTCAAAAAAAATAACGGCAGCCTGCCGTTCATCAGAATAGATGACGCTCCCCGCTTTTCATACCGTGCTTTCATGATTGACAGCTCACGCCACATGCAGACAGTTGACGAAATCAAAAAGTATATTGAAGCCGCCGCTCTTTATAAGTTTAATGTTTTCCATTGGCATCTGACTGATGATCAAGGTTGGAGAGTTGAAATTGATAAGTATCCAAAACTTACAAAAGTCGGTGCATTCCGCAACGGTCACGGCTTTAACAGCAAAAACAAGGCTGTTTACGGCGGCTACTATACCAAAGAGGAAATCAGGGACATTGTTGAATTCTGCCGTGAAAGATACATTGATGTCATTCCGGAAATTGATATGCCGGGACACATGATTGCCGCCATTGCTTCTTATCCTGAGCTTTCCTGCAGAGGAAAGAACATTGCCGTTCAACTCAACCCCGGTGTTCACAGAACAATCCTCTGCGCAGGAAACGAAAAGGTCTTTGACTTCTGCTTCGATGTCATTGACGAGATATGTGAGCTTTTCCCGTATGAATACTTCCATATCGGCGGAGACGAAGCACCCAAGCACCGCTGGGATGCCTGCCCGAAATGCAGGGAACGCATCCGTGAGGAGGGGCTCAAAAACAGTGAAGAGCTTCAGGGCTACTTTGTCAACCGTATTATTGACCATCTCAAAGAAAAAGGCAAAACCGCAGTTGTCTGGAACGAAAGCCTGAAAAGCAAAATGCTTGCGCCGGGCTCACTTGTTGCTGACTGGATGGACAAAGAGCATCTGAGCGAGGATTGGGCAAACAACGGCGGAAAGCTCATTATTGAGGATTTCTTCCACTATTATCTTGACTATAACTACGGTATCACTCCGCTCAGAAAGACATACACTTTCAATCCGATGCTCGAACAGCTTGATGCCTGCGGAAGAAAGAGCGTTATCGGTGTTGAAACGCCTATCTGGACAGAATTTGTTGAAAATTTTGATCGCCTTTGCTATCTCTGCTTCCCGCGTATGATGGCAGTTGCCGAAAGCGGCTGGACAAATTGGGGAAGAAAGAACTATCCTGACTTTGTTAAGAGAGCTGAGGCGAACCGTCCTCTGCTTCTTTCAATGGGTATCAACATGGCGCCGAAAAAGGACTGGGATCCCCTCCCTCTCAGCCGTGTCAGAAATCAGCTTTCCCATTACACAAAGTTCCTCACAAGGGAAAACATCCGCTGTTTAAGAGAAAACAAAAAAGAAGATAAGCTCGAACAAAAGCGCAAGAAAGAAAAAACATCTGTCGGCATTTAACTATCCTTTAGCTTCATAGAGATAATGAAACTTGAGATATATTTCAGGAGGTTAAATCAATGTATTGTAAAAATTGCAACTCATATAACGATGACAACAGCCGCTTCTGCAACCAATGCGGAGCAGAGCTTGAAAAAGAAACGGAGCAAAACACCGCCTTTGAATCCGAGAATAGCGCTCAGGCAGACGGCAGATCCGGCGAGTATACCGACCAGTATTCCCAACCATATTCACAGCCGTATAATCAGCAACAACCGCAGTATTCCCGTCCGTCTTACAACGGTCCTGCCGAGCCGACTGCGCCGCTTAACAACACTATGTCAATTATTGCGATAGTTTTGAATGTTGTCATTTTCAACATTTTGGGTATTGTTTTTGCAGTCCTTTCGCTGACAAACTACAACGGTTATGAATCCGCACTCAGAGCCGGAAACCTTGCCCTTTCCGAACAGCTCAAAGCAAAGTCAAAGAAGTATTCCAAGGTTGCAATAATTATTTGCGTTGTTGCCGCCGTTATCAGTATTCTTGCAATCGTTGCGGCAATCATCTGCGGAACATTTTTTGTCCTTGAACATAACGGTGAAGTGATTTCAAATCTTGACCCGGAGTTTTTTGATGAGTTTGAGGTTTTTTCCGAAACTGTTGTGCCCTCAGTTTCATCCTATATTTCATAAAGTTTCAAAAAAAGTGCCGTCCGTTTTTTTCGGGCGGCACTATTTCATTTTGATTCAAAAATCACTTCAATGTAACAATCGTCACTCCGCTTTCGCCCTCGCCGAAAGTGCCGAGGCGGAAAGATTTGACATATTTGCATTTTCTCAGGTAGTCCTGAATACCCCTTCGAAGCACACCCGTACCCTTGCCGTGAATCACGCTTATCTCGTTGAGGCCGAGACGCATACAGCGGTCAAGATGGCGTTCAAGCTCCATAATGCCCTCTTCAATGTTCATGCCCCTCAGGTCACACTCTGCTTTTTCCGCTCCGGCAACCTTGAATTCATGCTGCACTTTTTTCGGTGCGGTCTGTTTTTTTTCGGTGCGCCTGTTTTTTGAAAGGCGAAGATTACTTTTGGGCGTACGCATTTTTATTATTCCGGCGAGGACTTCAACCTCGCCCTTTTTGTTTTCGAGTGCGGTTACGGTTGCTGTCTTTCCGATATCGGCAAGCAAAACCTCATCGCCGATTTTAATCGAGATCGGAACAATATAGTTCGACTCATCCGCAAGCGCCGCTGTTACCGGATTTGTAATATCATCAAATTCGCCGAGACTCTTTTTGAGAAGCTGCTTTGCCCTGCGGGCGGCTTCAGCCTTGTCCGCAGCCTTTGCGCTCTCCTTTTTGAGCTGTTCAAGCTCGCTGACAAGAGCATACGCACTGCGCTTTGCCTGCTCAACAATCCGTTGTGCCTGCTGCTGAGCCTTTTCAAGCTCCGTCTTCCGAAGCTCTTCAATGCTGTCTTTATACTTTTGAGCGTCTGCTTTTGCCTTTGCCGCCTCAATGCGTATTGACTCCGCCTCATTCTTCTTGGCTTCATAATCCTGGCGGCTTTTTTCGAGCGATTCAATAACATCCTCAAAGCTTGCGTTTTCGTTTGAAACAAGGTCTTTTGCCCGTTCAATAACGCTGCTTTCAATTCCGAGCCTTGAAGAAATTGCAAAAGCGTTTGACCGTCCCGGAACGCCGATGAGAAGTCTGTATGTCGGCTTCAGGGATGCAACATCAAACTCACAGCAACCGTTTTCAACACCCGGTGTTTCAAGTGCATAAACTTTCAATTCGGCATAATGAGTTGTTGCGGCAATTTTTGCGCCCTTTTCGTGAATCCTTTCAAGAACAGCCATCGCAAGCGCTGCACCCTCAACCGGGTCAGTACCTGCCCCGAGCTCATCTATGAGAACAAGAGAGCGGTCGTTTGAGCTGTTTATTATTCTCACTATGTTAGTCATGTGCGACGAGAAAGTTGAAAGCGATTGCTCAATGCTTTGCTCATCACCGATATCGGCAAAAACATTTTCAAAAACCGAAACCTCGCTCCTGTCCCCTGCCGGAAGCATGAGTCCGCACATCGCCATGAGCGAAAACAGACCGAGAGTTTTGATTGAAACCGTTTTTCCGCCCGTGTTCGGTCCGGTGATTATGAGTGAATCAAAATCCGTTCCGAGCCTAATATCCGTTGCAACAACCTTTTTCGGGTCAATGAGCGGATGGCGGGCTTTGTTGAGAACAATTCTTCCGCTGTCGTTGAGAGCAGGCGTCATTGCTTTCATGTCATAGGCAAGTTTTGCCTTTGCAAAGATCACATCAAGCTCAACGGCACATTCATAGCTCGCCTTGATTCCGTCATAAAAACTTCCTGCCTCAGCAGAAAGTTCAAAAAGAATCCGGTCAATTTCCTCCTGCTCCTTGCCCTGAAGAACCTTGATTTCGTTGTTCGCTTCAACAACACCTGCGGGTTCAATGAAAACGGTTGCTCCGCTTGAGGATGTGTCATGAACAAGTCCGCTGATTTCGCTGCGGTGTTCAATCTTGACGGGAACAACATAACGTCCGTTGCGCATTGTGACTATCGCTTCACGCAGAGCTTTCTGATACTGCGAGGAGCGAATCATTTTGTCAAGTCTGTCACGCACTTTTGAGGAAGCAGCCCTTATCTTTCGTCTGATATCATAAAGCGCAGGAGAAGCGTTGTCGCTCATCTCGTCCTCGCTTATTATCGCAGATGTAATCTTATCCTCAAGATACTTGTTTGGCGTGAGGGCGTCAAAAAAGATATCAACCGAACAGCGCACACCATCGTTTTTGCTGCGCCATTGGGTAATTCCGCGGATTGAACGCAGAACTTCCGCAACATCAAGCAGCTCACGCATTGAAAGCACACTTCCGGCGTTTGCTCTTGCAAGAGCGTTGTTGATATTCTTCAATCCGCCGAATGACGGCGCACCGAAGCGAGCCATAAGCATGTGGGCATCCGTTGTCTGGTTGAGCAATGCCTGTGCCGAGGACAGCTCGGTCTGCGGCTCAAGCTTTTCAATCTCGCTTTTTCCGTCCTCGCTGCAAACGAATGAAGAAAGCTTTTCAAGAACTTTGTCAAGGTCGAGAGCTATGTAATCTCTGTTCATGTTTCTCTCTCCTATTCTGTTATTGATTTATAAAAATCAAGTGTTTTATATTTACGCATGGTTATGTTTTTAAGATATCGTTCGCTAACCTCACTGAGAAGCAGAAGAGACTGCTTTGAAAGGTTGAACGAAAAGACCTTGTCCGGCTCGCAAAGGCAAATATGGCGCAAGGCGGTGACCACACCGGGCGGTAACGCTATCGTTTTTTCCGCAGGCAGACAATCCTTGCAAAAAAGCTTTCCCGAATAAGGAGAAAAATACATCGGGTCGCTTTCAAAAACACCACACCGGGCACAGCCGACAATTGACGGCATATAACCGGCAAGCGACAGAAACCGCAGCTCCGCCGCCGCTTTGATAAGAGCCTTTTCACGCTTGCTTTTGGCAACAAGATAGACGGCGTTCAAAAGCAAGCTCAAAAACTCGTCCGCTTCCTCTTCCCTCGCCGAAAGCTCATACGCAAGCTCGGCAAAATACTGAGCCAAAGAGAGGGAAACAATGTCCTCACGCAGCGAGAAAAAAACTTCCTTAACAACCGCTTCGGTAACTGTGTATACACCGTTTTTCTTTTGTTCAATAACAAAATCGGAATAGCACAAAAGCCCGGTGGAAGCAGAATTTCTGCTTTTCGGGCTTCTCACTCCGTTGACAAAGGCTCTGATAACTCCAAGCTTTCTGGTTAGCAGGGTAACAAGTCTGTCTCGTTCTCCTGCCGCTTGCTCACGAATGACAACGCCGTCCGTTTTAATAGTCATAGTCCGTAAAGTCCTCGTAATCGTCTGAATACTCGATGTCTCTGCGATTTTCCATTGCAGGAAAATCGTTGTCAAAATTGTTTATAAACTCTTCTGCAAACTCTTCGGAAACCTCATCGCCGAAAAAGGGAACATCCTTCTTTTCGTCCCTTGCGTTTTTATAATTGAGATAGTCCGAAACTCTGCCGGTTTTCATGAAAATTCTCCAAAGCTCTTTCTTTCCCATGTTGCTCCCCCTTGAAAACAAAGTATTCTATAAAATACTTTGCTCCAAAAGGTAAACTTTTAAACATGGAAATAAATGCTTTGAATGTCTTTTTTAATCAAGACCGAAGTTGTGGATGAGTCCCTCCCGATTGCGCCAGCCCTCTTTGACCTTGACCCAGCATTTGAGGTTGATGCGGCAGCCGAAAAAGCGTTCCATATCCTGACGGGCATAGGTTGAAATGCGCTTGAGCATTGCTCCGCCCTTTCCGATTATGATGCCCTTATGGCTTTCCTTTTCGCAGTAGATCACCGCCTCAACATCCATCAGGTCGGTGTCAGCTCTTTCACGCATTTTTTCAATCGAGACTGCAACGCCGTGGGGAATTTCACGGTCAAGCAGGCGCAGCATTTTTTCCCTTATCATTTCCCCGGCAAGAACCCGTTCCGGCTGGTCTGTCAGAGTGTCATCCGGAAAAAAGTGTTCAGACGGGAAGGCAAGCGCACAAAGCTCAGCGCAAAGGGCATCCATTCCGTCGTTTTTCAGTGCAGAAACAGGAACAACAGCCTCAAAGTCATACAATCCGGAAAGGTATGCAATGCGCTTCATGAGGTCAGTTTTGACCCCGACGGTGTCAATCTTGTTGATAACAAGAACAACGGGCATTTTCTGCGCACGGAACTTGCTCAACAGTTCCTTTTCCGCCTCACGCAATTCGCCCTCCGGCTCAACAACAAGCATACAGGCATCAACGCCTCCAATGCTTTCCGTAACAGCCTTGTTCATTTTTTCACCAAGCTTGTTGTGCGGACGGTGAAAACCGGGAGTATCGGTGAAAACAAGCTGGGTTTCACCTTTTGTCAGAACACCCATAATTCTTGTCCGCGTGGTCTGCGGCTTATCGGAAACAATTGCAACCTTTGCCGAAATGAGACGGTTGAGAATTGATGATTTTCCGACATTCGGGCAGCCGACTATTGCAATAAAAGCGGTTTTTGTTTCTGTCATTTCTTTTTCCTCTTAACCAATGGTAGCTTAATTTTTATTTCTCCGAAAAGAGTTGAACCGAGAATCAGAACGGCTCCAATAATTCCAAACACCGTCAGTCCCTCCCGCAGAGCAACCGCCGAAAGGATGATTGCAACAACGGGGTCAATGTAGCACAAAAGTGCCGTTGTCTGCGCCGGGAGACGGCCGACCGAACCGAAGTAAAGCGTATACGCAAAGCCTGTGTGAAAAAATCCGACAACAAGCACAAGAAGTATAGCCCTTGTCGAATATTCGAACTCCGAAACATTCTGAGTTGAAAAGACATACAAAGCAGCAACGGACGAAGCAAAAAGAAGCTGAAAAACCGTTCTGTCCGTGTCGCCTATATCCCTGAGCTTTTTGTTGAGCAGCATTACCGAAGAATAGAACACGGCGGCTCCCGTTGCTAAAAGTATGCCTCTGAAATCGCCTGAGATTACTCCTCCGCTTTCAAACACACCGGAAACAAACACCATTCCGAGCAACGCACAAAGGACGCAGAAAAGCTTTTTTGCTGTCAGCTTTTCCCTGAGCACAAACGGAGAAGCAAGGGTGACAAAAATCGGCGCAAGGTAATAGCAAAGAGTTGCGGTTGCAACCGAGGTGTAGTTATACGCCTCAAAAAGCAATATCCAATTGACGCCTATTGCTGCACCGGAAAGCAGGAGAACAATTATATTCTTCCTCACAGCAGCAAAATCAATCCTTTTGCGCCGGACAAGATTAAGAAGCAAAAGGAATATCACGCCGAGAAATCCCCTTGCCATTGCAATGAAGCTCGACGAAAACGGAATGCTGCGGACAAAAAGTCCGATTGTTCCGAACACAGCCATTGAAAAGGCAAGTTTTGCTTTTGAGGTAGTCATTTCGTTGTTTCCTTGCATTGTTTTTCCTGTTATGTAATCGTTATCTCACCTGTGATTTAAGCTTTTTTGCAAGCGGAGCAAGAACCGCACCGCAAACGCCGCAGGCAGCCGCCTCAACAAGGGCATTCACTCCAGCAAAAAGAGCAGCAAACATGAAAACATTTGTTGAGCCGAGCTGTTCGGCAATTGACCTGATATAGTCGGTATTATAGAAGAACAATACAAGCAGACCGATAAAGCCCACGGTGTTGATAATCGCCGCAGAGAGGAACGAAACAATTCCGCTGACGGGAACATTGACTTTCATGCTCATTTTTTCAAAGATGAGTGCCGAAAGAAATCCGAGTGCCATTCTCGGAAGCAGGCAGACGATGAATGTCTTAACCGGGCTGATTGAAAACAGCGTTGTTCCGAATGCACTGAAGCCGAAGCACTGAATAAAGCTTGAAACACCGAAAGCCGTTCCGAGCAGAAGTCCGCCCCATTTTCCGAGAAGCGCACCACCGAATGCAACGGGAATTGCAATGAGAGTTATCTCAATAAGACCGACTTTGAGGTATCCGAGCGGAGTAAAACTCATTACGGCAATAATTGCAACAAAAATCGCCGAAAGAGTAAGAAAAAATAAATTGTTTTTGTTTTTCATAGAAATCATTCCCTTTCATTGATTACCGAATTGATCTCTTCTCTTCCCAATTATTATATAGAACAGGGGAAAGCCTGAAACTCTCCCCCTTGTTATGAGTATTGTTATCTGCGTTCTCTTCTTTCGCCGCCTCTTCTCGGGCCGTGTCCTCTTGAAGGTCTTCTTTCGCTTTCGCCGTCATCTTCGGGAGTAAGTCCCTCAATTTCGATGAGTGCGTCTCTTCTTGAAAGGTTGATCCTGCCCTGGTCGTCAATTTCAACAACCTTAACGATGACTTCATCACCGACTGCAACGCAATCTTCAACGCTTTCAACACGCTTGACATCAAGCTT
>JAEDHZ010000247.1 GCA_016292705.1 Clostridiaceae bacterium | reverse complement strand
TTCATCGCAGGCGTTTTCAACGGCATAGCATTCATCAGCAACTTCAAAAAGCGGAATGTCATTGATATTATCACCGAAAACAACAAGCCTGTCTGCTTTCAAAATCTTTTTCAACTCAGAAGCACCGGTGCCTTTGTTTACACCGCTGCACATAGCCTCAAGAAAATAGCTTCCGGTATAGTTGTCACCGTAAAAATTGCAGTCAATTCCTTTGATATTCCTCATCTCATTGTATATGCTTTCAAGCTCAGATTTCTTGTCAAGTGTAACAATATATACAAAGTCTCCGCTGTTTTGGAAATCAACAACTTCAACCTGCTCAAAGGTTTTGTTGAAAAAGTCTGCACGCTCAGAAACATAAGACTTAACATCATCGTTATCAAGAGCCTTGTATTTTACAACAAGCTTGCTGTTGTTTTCAAAATACAGAAGGGGATTCTTGTTATACCTGCCGCACAACCGGTCAACCTCTTTTCCTGTTTCATGAGTTATGGAATGAGAGGAAATCGTCTGTTTATTTATCGGATCATATAGGCAAACACCGTTCATAAGTACGAGCGGAAGACGAAGGTCAATCCGTCTGAAAAGAGGAATCACCGTTGCATAAGTTCTTGCAGTTGCAATTGAAAACAGCAGACCCTCATTGGTGAGTCTGTTAATTATTTCCACTGATTTGTTTGAAACCTTTGCGTCAGAACCTAAAAATGTTCCGTCGAGATCAGTTAAAAAGAGAGTTCGCATTTTTAAGACATTCCTTTATTTTTTGTCTTTTTTATTATAGCATACAGCATTTAAAAAGACAACTGTCTACAATATTTTTTTGCCCAAAAAAGTCAACACAATTTAGCAAAAAATATGTATAAACTATAAAATGTAAAAAACCTATTGAAAAATAGGAAAAACATAGTATAATATATGACATATTATTCTGTGCGGTCGGCATCCGGATTTATGGTGTTACCATGCTTCGGACTGTGGTTTCCGGCTGCATTTTGTTGAAGGGGACAAATAATGTTAGGAAAATTCGTCAGAGTACGTGTAACTTCCCCGATGCACTCTTATAATAAGCGTTTCGGCTTCAAATATAAGCTCAATTACGGCATTGTTGAAGGCGGAAAAACGCAGAAGAATTCTGTTATCAGCGCTTATATTATGGGTATAAACCATCCTGTCAGGAATTTTGACGGAAGGGTTATTGCCATTGTCCGCCGTAACGGCGGAAAGGGTGTTGTCCTTGTTGTTGCACCAAAAAGCACACGCTTCATCATTAACGACATCCGTCGGGCAATTGACTTCGCCGAAGGGAAAAACGGTTTTACGCTTGAGTGTCTATATGAAAGCTCATGCGGTGCTGTTGTTTTCCGCAATGATGAAAACGAGAAGAAATTTCTCTTGATTCGCAACAAACGCAGTGCTCACTGGGGATTCCCGAAGGGTCACATTGAACCAGGTGAGACTAACGAAGAGACGGCTATCAGAGAAGTGTTTGAAGAGACCGGTATCAAAATCAAAGTCTTGCCGAACTTTAAAAAATTCTCTGAATACACAATTCAGGGCAGAATTGAAAAGGCGGTTTCAATTTTCCTTGCTGAAACGAATGATATTGAATACACCATTCAGGCAGAGGAAATTGAGGAATGTGGCTGGTTCTCCTATTGTGATGCGCTGAAAACACTCAACTATGAGAATGACAAGCGAATTCTTGAGCAGGCGAAACAATATCTGTCGACGAACTTTATCGGAGGATGAATATGGCTGAATCTGTTGCCCGCTTTTTTGTTGACAACCTGGACGGAAAAGTATCATCGGAGATTATTGTTTTCATCATTTCAATGCTGCCGATTCTTGAACTGCGCGGCGGGATGATTGCTGCAAAGCTTCTCGGCATAGAGTTTTTCAGAGCATTTCTTATCTGTCTTGCCGGAAATCTGATTCCGATACCGTTCATTCTCCTTTTTATAAGGAAGATTTTCGGCTGGCTCAAGCGATTCAGAAAGACCGAAAAACTCATTGAAAAGCTTGAAGCCCGTTCAATTCGGAAAGCTGATAAAGTTAGGAAGTACAGACTTTTCGGTCTGTTCCTCTTTGTTTCAATACCTTTGCCCGGAACGGGCGCCTGGACGGGTGCATTAGCCGCTGACCTTTTTGATATCAGAATCCGCCATTCTTTTCCGACTATTGCTGTCGGTGTCCTTGTTGCCGGAATTATCATGTCGGTGATTGCGTATGCAATTCCGGGTGCGTTCGGATTTTAATTCGAATATGGCTCGAGTTTATACAATTTATCACTAAAATACAATTTTCGAAATTAAAAAGCTATAATTTACAGTAATGGTTTAAGTATACACGTTCTGTAAACTATAGCTTTGCTTGTTTATGATAATTTCAAATCATGTCGTATTGTTTTCATGTGCTTTTGAATTGAATTTTGCAAAAGCTCTCTGCAACCGTCGGACATTTCAAACAGCGGCAATCTGCATTTTCCGGCGTCGATTCCAACGATATTTAAAGCTGTCTTAATTGGTATAGGGTTAACATCAATA
>JAEDHZ010000246.1 GCA_016292705.1 Clostridiaceae bacterium | reverse complement strand
GCTGTTGCTGCAACCTGCACCGAAAAGGGCAAGACGCAGGGAAAACACTGCTCGGTTTGCAATACTATAACAGTACCTCAGACTGAAACGGATGTTCTTGACCACGATCTGGTAATCACCAAGGAAGGCTACCCGGCAACCTGCACCGAAAAAGGTTTCACCGATGAGAAAAAGTGCCAGCGTGAGGGCTGCGATTACATTGAAGAACAGACCGAAATTCCGGCAACAGGTCATGCGCTTGTTACCGAATACGGAATAGATGCAACCTGCACTGAGGACGGCTTGACCGACAAGGTTTTCTGCACAAAGTGTGATTATGTTGAAAAGGAGCAGGAGGTTATCAAGAGCCTCGGCGGACATAGGGATGACAATAACGACAATTTCTGCGATAATTGCGGAGTTGCTGTTGAAAAGCCCGAATCCGGAAATTCCTGCGGCTGCATCTGCCACAAGGACGGCATTGTCGGCTGGCTTTGGAAGAATCTTCTTTGCCCGCTCGTCAAGTTGCTCGGCATTGAGCAGAAATGCAAATGCGGTATTGACCACTGGACAAAGTAATTAAACTGAATATTAAGCAGTGCATCCGGTTTTCGGGCGCACTGCTTTTTGCAATTACAAAACAAAAAAGGAGCTGTCCTCGGTGTGACAGCTCCCGTTTTTTGTTAACAACGGCATTAACTGCCGTTTATTTTTCCCATTTCATGATAGTCTTTCCGAATGCCTTTTTTGTGTCAAGCTCAAAGGCTTCGTTCATGTCCTTGATCGAGCGGACGGGCTTGACAATTCCGACCATGTGCGAAAGATATTCGGTAATTTCCGGATACTTGTCATACATTTCAACGGTTTTTGCAAAGTCCTCGCTGCCGCTGCGGCTGCTGCCGAACATCCTGAGCCCTTTTTCAAGAATCATTCTTGTGTTAACGGGGACGGGATATTCGGAAACGCCGAGGATTGAAATTGTTCCCTCGGGATTGATATAGTCAATAATCTGATTGATTGCAACCTGCGAGCCGTTGCCGCCGACACATTCAAACGCATGGTCAATGTGCATATCCTCCGGAATCTCCGTTGTGAGGAAGGTTTCGTCAACAAAGGTGAAGTCCGCAAGCTTTTTCGGAACAATGCCGAAAACATATATCTTTGTTTCGGGGAAAAACTTTTTGAGAAAGATGCTGGTCATATAGCTGAGGTTTCCGTCGCCCCAAACGCCGATCACATTGCGCCTTTTATGAGCAATTTTGTCAAAACGGGAGATTGCATGAACACCGACAGAAACAATTTCGGTGAAAGCGGCAATCTCGTTCGGAATACTGTCAGGAAGCTTGACAAGGCGGTCGGCAGGAATCTGAACATATTCCTGCATAAAGCCGTCAAAACCGCTTGCACGGAACTTGCTTGAACGCAGATAGTTTTCGGCAATTATTTCGTCCTTTTCGGTGGGAGTGTTTGGAACCATAACAACTCTGTCGCCGGGTCTGAAAGAGCCGTCCGGTGAATATACAACTTCACCTATACCCTCGTGAATGAGGGCCATCGGAAGCTTTTTTGCAAGTACCTTTGCGTCTCGGGTACCCTGAAAATATCTCTGGTCTGCGTTGCAGATTGAAAGATATGTCGGCTTCACGATAACATCCGGAGAAAAAATGTCTATCTCATTGAAAGCGATTTCAATTTTTCTCGGTTGAGTCAATCTGTAAACTGTATTAAGCATTGAATTTTCCTTTCATGTCACGCCGTTCAGTCGGCGATTTCCTCATCAAGGAGAGCTTTTGCAACCCTGAGGTCATACGGATAGGTGATTTTGATGTTGTGAACCTCGCCCTGAATGAGGTGGACGGGGAAGCCCTTCATGCTGAAAATCTTGCAGGCATCGGTAAGGATATCCTTTTCGTCTTCCGTAAGACTTTCATAAAGCTCCTTGAGCTTTTTCGCCTTGAAAGCCTGGGGAGTCTGGCCCTGATAAAGTCGGCTCCTGTCCGGAATGGAGCAGATTGTTTCCTTGTCTGCGCTTTCAACAATGGTGTCCGTTGCCGGAACAACGGTGTCGGTTGCGCCGAATTTGATTGCGGCGTCAATGTTTTCGTCAATGATGCGTGCGGAAACAAAGGGACGAACGGCGTCGTGAGTAACAATGACGGTTTCATCGTCAAGGCCGTCGGTTTCTTCAATGTACCTCACGGCGTTCATGATCGTTTCGTTCCTTGTTGAGCCACCTTTTAGGACGATTACACGCTCATTCTGAGGAAGGTGCTTTGCAAGGATGTTTTTCGTGTAGCTTACCCATTGGTCGGGGCAGAGGATGATGACCTTCCGGAAAGCACTGTTAACATAGAACTTTTCAACGGTGTGAACGATGATGGGCTTGTTCTGAAGAAGAAGATACTGCTTCGGCTTTTCAAGATTTCCCATTCTGCTGCCGATTCCGCCGGCGGCGATTACTGCGTATATCATTTTTTCACCTCAAAAAATAGTTTTGTCATGTGTTGTATTAATAACAATTAATTTTACTCCATATCGCACGTTTTGTCAACTTTTAACGCTCACGTGCTTT
>JAEDHZ010000245.1 GCA_016292705.1 Clostridiaceae bacterium | reverse complement strand
TCGGGGCGAAAGCGTCCAACTGCGTGTCAGAAGTGTTTTCAGAAGCGGCAAAACTGTTCTGCTCGGAAGCTACAAAACAATCACAGCTCAGACAAAGAGCACAGCAGCCGTATCCGGTCTCAAGCAGACTTCAAGCACAATTGATTCGGTAACCGTTTCCTGGAAAAAACTTTCCTCAGCCGTGAAATACCGTGTTGCCCTCTTCAACGCAAACGGCAAGGCTCTTGACGGAAACATCATAACGGACAAAACAACCTGCACACTTGAAGTTCCGTCATACAGCAAATCCTACATAGTCAAGGTTTGCGGCGTCTTCAAAAACGGAAAGAACACCTATGACGGAAAGTATTCCGAAATCAAGGTTAAGGCTCTTTCACCTGAAAAGATTACCGGTCTCAAAGCAACCTCCGTTGCAGCAACGAGCGCAACACTTTCCTGGAACCGCCTTTCAGGTGTTGAAAAATACTATATATATAAGTTTGACGAGGCAAAAAAAGCATATACCCTTTGCGCAAACACTCAAAGCAACTCTGCCGCAATTAACAATCTCCTCTCCTCGGCGGAAAACAAATTTATGGTCAGCCCCGTCTATAAAAAGGCAAGCGGCGAGCTCTTTGCAGCTCCCGGAACATCATTGACAGTTAAAACTCCTGCTCAGACAGTCATTCCAAAAACCAAGAAAGAAGCCCTCGCAGCATTTGAAAAAGCTTTCAACAGCACGGCAGCTCAAAAGAATTTCATGCTCTTTGAAACACGCACAGTTTCCGACGGAAAAATCGTTCCCGAAGATCTCAGATTCCAAAACCTCATTTCAGCTGTTGACATAAGCGGAAGAAACGATTATAATTTCGTTGACGGAATTGAAAGAACAAAAAAATTGCCGATTGAAAAGCTCTTGCCGTTCTTCAACGGAAAGCTTGCGTTTTCTGACGAAGAAGCCGAAAATCTCACCGTTTCCGTCAGAGAGGACGGCAGCGGATATGTTGTTGAGATTTCTGCCGCAAAAATCAAAAACGGCAGCACTCTCCCCGGTTCGCTTTGTGCCCTTCCCGATTGGTCTGCAATTGAAAAAGCGCAGGATGTTTCCTTTGAAGGCGTTGAATATGAGAATCTTTTTGTCTGTGCAAAAATCAACGACGGAAAGCTTGACACGCTTTCCTCCTCGGTTTCTTTCGCAGCAAAGGGAACAAAACAGCTCAGTTCTTTTTCAGTTGGCGAAAAAATAAACAGCGAATACATTTTCCTTTGGAACTGATTGCCGCTGTCAGTACTATTTGACAGACAAAGGCAATTTTCAGCGGTCGGAATTGAAAAACGGCTGCTCATACATAACATCAAAAAATTAAGGAGGATTTACTCTGATGAAAAAGCTTTCCAAACTGCTTGTTACCGTAATTTTCTGCCTGAGCATTGCCTGCGCAGCGATTGTTCCGGCTTTTGCCGCCGTTGCAAAGGTTAACGGAGTCAAGGCATCTGTTACGGCAAGCAAGGTTGTTCTTTCATGGAACAAAGCGAAGAATGTCAGCGGATACCAGATTCAGCAGTATTCCAAAGACAAGTGGAAATCAATCGCCAAAACAACAAAAACCACCTATACAGTAAAAAATCTCACAACCGGAACAACCTATAAGTTCCGTGTCCGTGCTTTCAAAACATCCGGAAAAAAGACCACCTACGGCAGTGCTTCCGCAGCAATAAGCGCAAAGCCCGTCTGCATTGCTCCGACAAGCTTCAAAGCCACGGTTCTTTCTCCCTCCTCGGCAAAATTCACCTGGAAAGCCGTTTCTTCTGCAACCGGATATAAGCTCCAGAAGTACGACGGAAAAAAATGGGTTGATGTCAGCAAAACAACACAAACAACCCTCACCCTTTCAAAGCTTGCAACGAATGTTGCCGTAAAATACCGTGTTCTTGCATACAAGACAGTCGGCAAAAAGGTTGTCAACGGCAAGGCGTCCGCCACAGTTACCGTCAAGCCTGACATCAAAGTTCCCTCAAATGTTAAAGTTACGGCAGCTACCCCTGTGTCGGAAAACATTTCATGGAATGCCGTTCCCGGTGTTACCGGATATATTATCTATAAGTATGACGACGCAAGCAAGGCTTGGACCTATGCCGCAATGACCGGAAGAACAAGCTGCACCGTTCAGAAGCTCATTCCGTCAATCGGCAACAAGCTTCGTGTCCGTGCTTATGTTCAGAACGGAGACAAGAAAATCTACGGTGCATTTTCAAACGCTGTTTCGTTCAAAACAAGCACCATTCCCGCACCGACCAAGCTCACCCTCAATGAAAGCGATTCAACAACAGCCACAATTTCCTGGAACGCTGTTTCCGGTGTTACCGGCTACGCTGTCTATATCCGCAACAGCGCAACAAACAAGTGGGACTGGGCGGCATCCAGCGAAACAAACAGCTGCACGGTTGAAAATCTTCCCTCGAATTCAGATTTCACTCTCTGCGTGCGCTCATACATCACTGCAGTCAACTCGGTCAACTATTTTTCGGCTGATTCAAACTCAGTTTCCGGTCACACATCACCTGCCGCAGTCAC
>JAEDHZ010000244.1 GCA_016292705.1 Clostridiaceae bacterium | reverse complement strand
GAGAATATAGCACCGTTTTGCAAATCGGATAATGTCCATTGGATTACCTCCTTTCCTGATACTGATATAATATCCCGAACAGGTTCAAAAAAACACGGTCAAAAACCTTGGAGTGATACAAAATGTAACACTTTGTGGCATTTGACCGGTAAAAATCCGTCTTGTTTTGTTTTTTACATAAAACAGCCGCCCCACGGCTGAAAACATGTCCGTGAGACGGCTGAGGCTTATTTGTTCAGTTTCGCCGCATTTTCAAGACTTAAACGCAGTGTTCCGTCAAGTATTTTTGAAAATCGGTCAACAAGCTCTTTCGGAACGGTCTTCATTCCTCCCGAAAGCCAGCGCGTGATTACGCCCGCAATCGTTATGCAGGCATAGCCGGCAATTAGCTTCATATCGCACTCGCTGACAAAAAGACCTTCTGACGTTTTTTCAATGAACGGCAGAATATACTCCCGGCTGATTTCAAAAATGAGGTCGTTCATTTTTTCATAGCCGACGGAGCGGAAAACATGGAGCGTAATTTTTTTGTTGTCATACATATACTCGCTTGCTTTTTCAATGAAGTCGTTCCAGGAATACTCCCCGGGCGGGAACTCCTTTTGAAGTCCGTCAAGCTTTGCGCGGAACATTTCCTCAGCCATTGCATATATGTCGCTGAAATAGTAATAGAAAGTTTTACGGTTGATGCCGCAGTCGTCAACAATGTCCTTGACGGTGATTTTATCAAGCGGTTTTTCCTGCAAAAACTTCAGGAATGAAGCAAATATAGCCTGCTTGGTTAAAACTGACATTTGCCGTGCCTCCGTTCTGCGTACGAATGTAAAAGCTGCCGCTCCTGCGTTTTTGAAAAAAGTTATTTTGTCAGGTCGGTCATCTTCATGCCGGTGAATTTCTGACCCCAGGCGTTTGCCCAGCTTTCGCAATACAGCTTGTAATAGGAAACATTGTGCTTTTCTCTGTAGCCTTGGAAAAAATTGCACCAGACAGCTGAGGGAAGGGCAATAACAATGTAATAAAGCGGTCCGAGCAGCAGGCACTGCCAGGTGTGACCGTATTCATGAATACGGGTGTTGTATGTCCACTTGCGGTTGGGGTGCTGGTCACGCATAAAAATGAAAAGTCCGAGCGAGAGTCCGCCCTGCTTCCAGGGGAGATAGGTTATCCTTGCATAGCCGAACTTCTGATATCTTCTTCCGAGAATTTTTGTGCAGATGAGGTAGACTATTCCGCCGATAAGGTTGACCGGAAGTCCCCATGTCCACTGAACAAAATAGAACAAGAACTTTTTGAAGTCGTTCTTGAAATTCTTTTCCTTTTTCGGGGGTTCTTTTTGTGTGATGTCAATTCTTTTTTCCATTTGCTTGTTTCTCCTTTGATTTATTTTTCGGCGTGAGCCTTGGATTTTTCAGCTTTTTCCGCTTTCTCGGCGGCTTTCTGCTCTTCAATCTGCTTCTTGAGTTCTTCTTCAATCTCAATCAGGATAATATATTCGCCGTCCTCATTCATTTCCAGTCCGTGCGGTTCTGCACCGTCCTCGGCTTTGCCGAGCCAGGTGTTTGAAATGTCCTGACCGGAAACGGCCTTGAATATTTTTTCTTCCTCTTCTGTGAGGGCAACTGCGCCGTATTTGTGCTTTGTTGCAACAGCGGCACGAATCATTGCGTGGTCGTTCTTTGTCATCTTGAACCGTTTGAGAAGAATGAGGGCAATGATTGCGGCAACAATCGGAATGATTGCAACACAAACACGGACACCGAAAATGGCTGAGGCGGTCTGCGGATAAAGGGCGTTGTGAACTTTTTCGTAATCTGAAACGGTGCTGCCGGTAACAAGACCGAAGTCGCTGAGAATGAAGCCGACAAAGGCAGCCATCAGACCGCCGACACTCTTTTTGATGAGTGTATTGAAAGTTGAAAGAACACCTTCCCTGCGTCTTCCTGTAATTGCCTCGTCAACATCGGTAAGGTCGGGAAAAACATTCGTTGAAACAAATCCGAGACCGCTCATTCCGAACGGATAAAGAATCATGCTCAGAATCATGAGCGCAATCCAGACAAATTTTGATTTTCCGTCGCCCGCCGGCTGCATGAACAGCCCGATTGCAAGGCCGGCAACCATGAGCGGAGTAACAATATTGCCGCACTTTTTCTTTCCGTGTTTGATTGTGAGTGCATAGTTGAGTGGAAAAGCGCCTGCTTCCGCAATGCCGGAAATCGTGTTGTGAAGAACATAGAACGGATATTGGTTTGCAAGATAGCGGATATAGTAGATTTTTGAGTTGTTGTAAAATCCGGTTGAAAACTGATAAGCAACACTCATAAAGAAATACTGACGGAAAGCCTTGCTTTTGAAAACCTGAACATATTCGTTGATGATTCCCTTGACATCAAGCGGCGGATTGACCATTCCGAGCGAGGAGGGTTCCCTTGTTGTTTTGAATGTTAGGAAAACTGCAACGCCGTAAAACGCAGAAAGAACAAAACCGACAATGAGGAACGGGAGCTTTGAATCCGGGGTGACATCGTTGTTTGAGCCGAAAGCGGCGAGTATAACAGCGGTGAT
>JAEDHZ010000024.1 GCA_016292705.1 Clostridiaceae bacterium | reverse complement strand
ACGAAAAGAATCAATTTCTGAATACCTCTCGGAAAAGGTGTATTAAGTATGTACTCACCTTTGCGGGAGGTACTTTAATTCACAACATGACAGCCGGATAAACCTGTTTCAGACCGGTTTGGTCTTGGGTAAACGGTGGTATTTGTGCGGTAGTTAATTTCAACATTGCATTTATCGATATAGGGTATATCGATAAATGCAATACCGAGTTGAATAAATTGCAATTCCCAAGAAGGATGCTTTATGTTAGTATATTAAGGAACCTCTGAATAAATCACAGCATAGGCTTTGATGCACAGCTTACTTGCATATTTTCCGCCATATTGCACAAAAGCCGCTTGAAATCCGGCAGGATTCCTGCGTGGCTTTTGCACAATCTGACGAAAAATCTGACGGCGCAATCTGTACATCAGATTTAATCAGAGCTTCCTTAACAGTCAGAAACAGGAGGTGAGACTAATGGAAAAATGTAAAATATCTAAATCATCATTGGGAAGAATTCCATACTATCTGGATTATATCGATTCATTACCTGATGAAATACAGAATATATCCGCAACCAGAATAGCAAAGGAACTTGGGTTTGGAGAAATACAAGTCAGAAAAGATTTAGCTCTGATTAGCAAGGAAGGTAAGCCCAAAGTCGGTTATGATCGTTTTGCATTAAAAGACAGCCTCAATGCTTTTCTTTCAAATCAAAACGGGAATGCAATCATTGTTGGAGCAGGAAAACTCGGTAAGGCTTTACTTGATTACAGTGGTTTTGAAACCTACGGTACTCGTGTTCTTGCTGCCTTTGACAATAATCTTGATGAAGAAATAACACTTCAATCGGGAAAGAGCATTTTTCCGGTCAATCAGATGAAAGAATTCTGTGAACTGCATAATGTCAATATCGGAATAATTGCAACTCCCTCACAATCGGCTCAAGCTGTATTGAACAAGCTGTATGAGTGTAATATAAAGCTGATATGGTGTTTTGCTCCTTGCAGACTATACAAACCTGCCGATGTCATTATTCAATATGAAAACCTGGCATTATCCTTGGCTCACCTGAATTTTCAATCAAATCAATAAACCAAATGGAGGTAAAAAATATATGGAAAGAAAAATTGTTGACAGTGTTGAGGTGCTTGAAGAAACCCTTGCACATGTGAAAGAGGCGCAAAAAAAATTTGCTTCTTACACACAGGAACAGGTGGATGCAATTTTCAAGGCGGCCGCTATTGCTGCCAACCAAGCTCGTATTCCGCTTGCAAAAATGGCGGTTGAAGAAACCGGCATGGGCGTTGTTGAAGATAAGGTTATCAAAAACAACTATGCTGCCGAATACATTTATAACGCCTATAAGGATACTAAAACTTGCGGCGTATTTGAAGAAGACAAGGCTTACGGAATAAAGAAAATTGCCGAACCGATCGGCGTTATTGCAGCTGTTATTCCTACTACCAATCCAACATCGACTGCAATTTTTAAAACCCTTATTGCTCTCAAAACAAGAAACGCAATCATCATTTCTCCCCACCCGAGAGCAAAAAAATCAACCATTGCTGCAGCCAGGATTGTTCTTGATGCTGCCGTTAAGGCGGGCGCACCTGAAGGAATTATTGAATGGATTGATGTTCCGAGCCTTGATATGACGAACCTTGTCATGAAGGAAGCGGACATTATCCTCGCCACAGGCGGTCCCGGAATGGTTAAAGCTGCTTACTCAAGCGGTAAGCCGGCATTAGGTGTAGGCGCCGGAAACACTCCCGCTATCATTGATGAAACTGCTGATATTATTCTTGCTGTAAACTCAATTATTCACTCAAAGACCTTTGATAACGGTATGATTTGTGCATCCGAGCAGTCGGTTATTGTGCATAAAAATGTTTACGATGCCGTCAGAGAAGAATTTGCCGCTCGCGGATGCTATTATCTCAAAGACGATGAAATCGAAAAGGTAAGAAAAACTATTCTGATCAACGGCGCTCTGAATGCAAAAATTGTAGGACAAAGTGCTTATAGAATTGCAGAGCTTGCCGGTGTAAAAGTTCCGGTAGGTTCAAAAATTCTTATCGGCGAAGTTGAGAGCGTGGACATTTCAGAAGAATTTGCTCATGAAAAGTTGTCTCCCGTTCTTGCAATGTATAAAGCTGAAGATATCCGGGACGCATTTGACAAGGCTGAGCATCTCATTTCAGACGGCGGTTACGGTCATACTTCCTCCATTTATCTTGATGTTGAAACTGCTCAGGAAAAATTGGATGAGTTTGCAGCACGCATGAAAACCTGTCGTATTCTTGTGAATACCCCTTCTTCCCACGGCGGTATCGGTGATTTATACAACTTCAAACTTGCCCCTTCGCTCACACTCGGATGCGGTTCATGGGGTGGTAACTCCGTATCGGAAAATGTTGGAGTAAAGCATCTTATCAATATCAAAACAGTTGCCGAAAGAAGGGAAAATATGTTGTGGTTCAGAGCACCTGAAAAGGTATATATCAAAAAGGGATGCTTGCCGGTAGCCCTTGACGAGCTTAAAAACGTTATGGGTAAAAAGAGGGCATTTATTGTAACCGATAGTTTCCTTTACAACAACGGATATACAAAGCCGATTACCGACAAACTCGACGAAATGGGCATCGTCCATGAAACATTCTTTGATGTGGCTCCTGATCCGACTCTTGCCTGCGCAAAAGCAGGAGCAGAGCTTATGCGTTCCTATAAGCCTGATTGCATCATCGCTCTCGGCGGCGGATCCGCAATGGATGCTGCAAAAATTATGTGGGTTCTTTATGAGCATCCCGAAGTTGACTTTATGGATATGGCAATGCGCTTTATTGATATCAGAAAACGTGTTTATACTTTTCCGAAGATGGGAGAAAAGGCATATTTTATTGCTATTCCGACTTCTGCAGGTACCGGTTCTGAGGTGACACCGTTTGCCGTTATTACCGATGAACAAACAGGTGTTAAATATCCTTTGGCTGATTATCAGTTGCTTCCGAATATGGCAATTGTTGATACCGATTTTCACATGTCTGCACCAAAGGGACTTACTTCCGCATCAGGTATTGACGCTGTATCCCATGCTCTTGAAGCAATTGCATCTGTTATGGCAACCGATTATACCGACGGACTTGCGATTAAGGCTCTTCAGATGATTTTTGAATATTTGCCGCGTGCCTACGAAAACGGTCAGAATGATGTTGAGGCTCGTGAAAAGATGGCTAACGCCGCAACAATGGCAGGTATGGCTTTTGCAAACGCCTTCCTTGGTGTCTGCCACTCTATGGCTCATAAGCTCGGCGCATTCCACCACATTCCTCACGGCGTTGCAAATGCTTTGATGCTTGAAGAAGTTCTTCGCTTTAATTCAGCCGAAGCACCTGTGAAGATGGGAACATTCAGCCAGTATGACCATCCTCATACCCTTGCTCGCTATGCAATGGTGGCAGATGAATTGAAACTCGGCGGAAACACGGATGAAGAAAAGCTTGAAAATCTTATCAAGGCAGTCAACGATCTGAAGGCAAAAGTTGGAATTAAGCCCGCAATTAAGGATTATGTTGCTGACGAAAAGGATTTCCTTGACCGTCTTGATGATATGGTTGAACAGGCTTTTGACGATCAGTGCACCGGTGCAAATCCCCGCTATCCGCTTATGAGTGAAATTAAGCAGATGTATCTCAACGCTTATTACGGCGAAAAACATTTTGCTGAGCCGGAAATGCCTGTTGCGCAAGAAATCAGAATTGCGGACGACAAACACAACTTTAAGCAAGTATATCGTTGTGCAAACAATGGTCAAAAAAAGAATTAAGGAGAGAACAGATATGAGTCTTGATAGAATTATTGCAGTTAGAAACAACAAAACTGTCTACCGTGACGGAAATAAAGCTTATAAAGTTTTTGACAAATCTTATTCAAAAGCCGATGTGTTAAACGAGGCTCTGAACCAGGCGCGCATTGAAGAAACAGGACTTAACATTCCGAAAATACTTGAGGTAACAATGACTGAGGGTAAATGGACGATTGTTTCTGAATATATTAAAGGCAAGACTCTTGCCGAATTGATGTCAGAAAATCCTGAAAAAAAGGACGAATATCTTGAATTGTTTGTTGATTTACAACTGACAATGCATTCCAAAACCTGCCGTGGACTTAATAAGCTCAAAGACAAGATGAACCGAAAAATCAGTGAAACGGATTTATCAGCAACGGTTCGTTATGATTTGCATACACGCCTTGAAAGTATGCCCAAGCATAACAAAGTTTGTCACGGCGATTTTAATCCCTCCAATATCATTGTTGCAGAAGATGGAACACCGTATATTCTTGATTGGTCACACGCCACCCAGGGTAACGCTTCTGCCGATGCCGCCCGAACCTACCTTTTGTTCTGGCTGAACGGCGATATTGACGGCGCAAAGAAGTATCTTGATTTGTTCTGTGAAAAAAGCAATACTGCGAAACAGTATGTTCAGAAGTGGATGCCGATTGTTGCTGCTTCACAGACCGTGAAAGGCAATGAGAGAGAAAGAGAATTCCTGCATTCTTGGATTGATGTAGTAGATTACGAATAAGGAGGCTAATAAAATGAAAGTTACAGTATGTATCGGTTCTTCCTGCCATATCAAAGGTTCAAGACAGGTTGTTGAACAACTACAATATTTAATCGATGAAGCCGGTATCGGTGACAAGGTTGAACTTTCAGGCACATTCTGCATGGGAAAATGTCAGCAAGGCGTTTGCGTCACTGTTGATGACAATTTCCATTCAGTAACACCGGACACCGTTAAAGATTTCTTCAACGACAGTGTTTTGAGCAAGGTGAAGTAAAATGATCATTCAGATTTGCGTGGGCTCATCCTGCCATTTGAAAGGATCGGAAAAAATTATTGAACTTTTTCAAAAGGCTGTTGCCGAAAATGATTTGCAAAATGAAGTTACACTTGCCGGTAGTTTTTGTACCGGTAAGTGTAACCGTGTCGGGGTAACAGTATCTGTTGAAGATAATGTGTATACGGGAATCACGCCCGGAAACTTCAATGAGTTTTTTAAGGACAAGGTATTAGATCCGATAAGCAAAGAAAGGGGCTGACATGATGGAATGCCTGATGCTCAAAAAATCAAACTGTAAGAACTGTTACAAATGTATCAGACACTGCCCGGTTAAGTCAATTCGCTTTTCGGGGAATCAAGCATATATCATAGGCAACGAATGTGTTATGTGCGGTCAATGTTTCGTTGTTTGCCCCCAGAACGCAAAACAGATTGTTGATGAAACCGAAAGAGTAAAGGTGCTCCTTCAAAGTCAGAATCCTGTTGTTGTCAGTCTTGCGCCGTCATTTGTTGCTAACTATGACGGTGTAGGCATCGAATCGATGAGAAAAGCACTTAAAAAGATTGGTTTTTACGATGTTGAAGAAACAGCCATAGGTGCTACCATTGTTAAGAAAGAGTATGACAGAATTTGTGCTGAGGAAGAACGGGACATTGTTATAACTTCGTGTTGCCATTCTGTAAATCTTTTGATTCAAAAGCACTTTCCAAAATTAGTACACTGTCTTGCAGATGTTTTGTCTCCGATGCAGGCTCATTGCAGGGATATCAAAAAGCGTATTCCGGATGCAAAAACAGTTTTTATCGGCCCGTGTGTTGCCAAAAAAGACGAAGCCCAACACTATGAGGGCATTGTCGATGCGGTTTTAACTTTTGACGAACTCACAGCGTGGCTGAAATCGGAAAGAATTGAGCTTGAAAAAAATTTGGATAAAAACGAGAATTCCAAAGCAAGGTTTTTCCCGACAACCGGCGGTATTCTCAAAACGATGGATCTTGACAGCCCAAACTATACCTATATGGCAATTGATGGAATTGAGAATTGTATATCGGCATTGAGGGACATCGAATCCGGCAATGTGCATGGTTTGTTCATTGAAATGTCTGCATGTATCGGTAGTTGTGTGGGTGGACCGGTTATGGAAAAATTCCACCGTTCCCCAATAAAGGATTATACCGCTGTTGCAACTTATGCCGGAGAAAAAGATTTTGAAGTTAATATGCCGGACAAAGACGAAATTCAAAAAGAATTCACCGTTATTGAGCAAAGAAATACAGAACCGAGCGAAGTTGAAATTAAAGAAACTCTTCATCAAATGGGGAAAATTAAACCGAGCGATGAACTGAATTGCGGCTCTTGCGGATACAATACCTGCAGAGAAAAGGCAATTGCCATTTTGCAGGGAAAAGCTGAAATTTCTATGTGTCTTCCTTTCTTAAAAGACAGAGCAGAGAACTTTTCCGATACCATTGCGAGAAATTCTCCCAACGGTATTATTGTTCTCAATGAACAGCTGGAGGTTCAACAGATTAACAAAGCTGCCTTGAAAATTCTGAATTTGCGTGTTCCCTCCGATATTCTCGGTGATCAGGTTGTTCGTGTCCTTGACCCGGCGGATTTTATATCCGTTCTTTCAAAGGTCAGAAACATTCATAATAAACGAGAGTATTTGGCTGAGTATGAAAAATATGTTGAAAAGACTATTGTTTACGACAAGGAATATAAATTGTTGCTGTGCCTTCTGAGAGATGTTACCGAAGAGGAATCGCAGCGCGAAAAGAAAGAGAACATCAGCCGCCAAACCGTTGAAATTGCAGACAAAGTTGTTGACAAACAAATGCGCATCGTTCAGGAAATTGCGTCACTTTTGGGAGAAACTGCTGCTGAAACGAAGATTGCATTGACGAAATTAAAGGAGTCGATAAGCAGTGAATAATTTATGTGTTGACATCGGCTGGAAAAGTATTAATCATGAAGGTGAACAGCTTTGCGGTGATCATGTTGACATTATTGAGCAAGACGATAATTCAACTGTAATTGTGTTGGCTGACGGACTTGGAAGCGGTGTTAAAGCAAGCATTCTTTCAACATTAACTTCAAAAATCATATCTACCATGATGGCACAAGGGTTAAAATTAGAGGATTGTGTTTCAACAATTGCCGCAACACTTCCGATTTGCTCAGTGAGAGGGGCAGCATATTCAACATTTACAATTATTCACATAATTAAAAATGAATTTGCAGAAATCATCCAATACGATAACCCAAATGTAATATTTATTCGTGACGGCGAGTTGTTTGATTATCCTAAGCAGGAACTCAACATTTGCGGAAAGAGTGTTCAGAAGTCAACTGTCAAGTTGCAGGACAACGATATACTCACTGCAATGAGTGACGGCTGTCCTCATGCCGGAATCGGTATTGCATTCAACTTTGGCTGGAAATGGGAAGATATCGCAGAATTCATGAAAACCATTTCCGCCGCCGGTTATACAGCAAAAACACTTGCCACGATGCTCGTGGATGAGTGTGACAAGGAATATGGGCATCATCCGGGCGATGATGCTACTGCATGTGTGGTAAAAATACGCAAGCGTGAGCCGATGAACATTTTGTTCGGACCGCCAAGAAACCGTGATGATTGCAACAGAATGATGTCTTTGTTTTTCTCCAAAGAGGGCAAGCATATTATTTGCGGCGGCACAACTTCCTCAATTGCCGCAAAATACTTGGGTAAGGAGATTAAAGCAACGCTGCGTTTTGAAAGGAGCGATGTTCCGCCAATTGCCGAGATTGACGGGGTGGATCTGGTAACAGAGGGTGTCATCACAATAAGCAAGGTTATTGAGTATGCAAAGGACACTCTTGACAAGAACGAACTTTATGAGCAATGGGGTTTCCAGCGTGACGGCGCTTCACTAATTTGCAGACTGTTGTTTGAGGAAGCCACAGACATCAATTTTTATGTTGGCAGAGCAGTGAATCCTGCACATCAGAATCCTGATTTGCCCATCACATTCAATATTAAAATGAATTTGGTCGAAGAGCTTTCGGCTTGTCTCAGACAAATGGGAAAGCGTATAAAAGTCAGTTATTTTTAAGGAGGAATTATAGATGCGTAAGTTTGATACCAAGGTTCAACATCTGAAATATAAGGTGCTGCGTGAAGTGGCTCGGCTTGCATGGAACGACACCCTCCTTGAAAATGTGCTGGATATTCCCAAAACGATTGTTCCGGGTAACACACCAACAATGCGCTGCTGCGTTTATAAAGAAAGAGCCATTCTCGCAGAACGCGTAAAAATAGCTATGGGCGCAAGCAACGGCTCCTCAAATGTAATAGAGGTAATTGAAACTGCTTGCGACGAATGCCCGATGGGCGGTTATGAAGTTACCAATGCTTGCAGAGGGTGTCTTGCGCACCGCTGTGAGGATGCCTGCAAATTCAATGCCATTTCTTTTGATCAGAACCATGTGGCGCATATTGATAAAACGAAGTGTAAAGAATGTGGCGCTTGCGCAAAGGTGTGTCCATACACAGCTATTATCAGCCGGAGAAGACCGTGTGAAAATGCTTGCAAAATCAAAGCAATTCACATGAATGAAGCAAAGGCAGCCGCAATTGATGATGAAAAGTGTATTGCCTGCGGCGCATGTGTTTATCAGTGTCCCTTCGGTGCAATTACCGACAAGTCATATATTCTTGATGCTATTGATATCATCAAAAAAAGTGAAAACAACAAGAAATACAAAGTGTATGCCGTTGTTGCTCCGTCAATTTCCAGTCAGTTTACCTATGCAAAACTTGGTCAGGTGATTAAGGGCTTAAAAGAATTCGGTTTTCATGCGGTTGTTGAAGCTGCTCTCGGCGCTGATATGGTTGCCGATGCCGAAAGTCGGGAACTTGTTGAAAAGGGGTTTTTAACAAGTTCCTGCTGCCCGGCATTTGTGAGCTATATTGAAAAGAACTTCCCTGATATGATTCCGTTTGTTTCTCACAGCCTTTCTCCTATGGCAACAATTGCAAAGTATTTGAAAGAACATGAAAAAGGATGCAAAGTTATATTCATCGGTCCGTGTACGGCAAAAAAAGCAGAAGTTCAAAAGGAATCTGTAAAGCAGTATGTTGATGTTGCCATGACTTTTGAAGAACTGCAGGCGTTGTTTGATTCGCGGGACATTGACATTACAACTCTTTCCGAAGATGTTCTTGATAACGCTTCCTATTTCGGAAGAATCTTTGCGCGTTGCGGCGGCCTTTCCGATGCAGTTGCGCAGGGTATTAAAGAACACGGAAACACTGATTTTGAACTGAAAGCAGTGTCATGCGATGGCATTGAGCAATGCAAGGTGGCTCTTTTGAAAAAGAGCAAGAACCTTACCGAAGCGAACTTTATTGAAGGTATGGCGTGTGTCGGCGGATGTATCGGTGGCGCAGGTTGCCTCACACACGGTGAAAAGAACAAAGCTGAAGTTGACAAATACGGAAGAGAAGCACTTGAAAAAACAATTGCAGATGCAATTTCGGTGTTGAAATGAAATGGGCTGTTGTGCTTAACAAAGCCTTGCATAAGAGAAGAAATAACCGGGCAGCCCGATAAGGTTGCCCGGTTTCAAAATGGTCTTGAAAATCACTTTGTTTTTATATATAATGTGGGTAACAAAGGCTTCCGGTTTATTCATTTCTGATAGCAAAAGGGCATATTCCGGCGGAATATCAGGAACTGATATAAATAATTATCGGTTCGTCGGGGCGACTACGGAGGACAGATATGAATATTCTTATCATTGATGCGCAGGGCGGCGGAATCGGAAAACAGCTTGTTGCAGCGATTAAAGAGAAAAATCCAACAGCAATTATAACAGCGGTCGGAACGAATGCAACGGCAACATCAGCAATGCTGAAAGCCGGTGCAAACAATGCCGCAACCGGAGAAAATGCCGTAATTGTCGGTTGCCGCAAGGCAGATGTCATTATAGGGCCTATCGGTATTGTTATTGCAGATTCAATGCACGGAGAGATTACTCCGGCAATGGCTCTTGCCGTCGGGCAAAGTATGGCAAAACGGATATTATTGCCGATGAACCATTGCGACAACATTGTTGTCGGCGTTTCGGGTTTCACAGTCAGCCGGCTGGTTGAGGAAACTCTTGAAGAGCTTGACCGCCTTTTTTTCTGACTGTATTGACTACATATCAAAAAGGTGGTATAATTTGCTCGGTTCAGCAAGAAGCTGGGTCAGGACACCGAAGTGTCCGCAGTATTATATTTTTATACAAAACGGGTTATTGTGTGTACCATGAAGGTGTACGGTTTTTCAGGAGAGAAATGGTATGCCTTCATTTTGCATATTGTAGCCTGATATTTCAGGAGGTAAATAATTATGGCATGTTTTCTTGTTCCTGCCGCTGAAGCAGTTATCACAACAGTGGCTTCAAAGGTGATTAAATCCAAAGAAAGCGAGGAGTCTGTCAGGCTTTCTCTTCCCGACGGTTCAGTTGAGGAAACAAAAAAGATTTCTTTTTCCGCAAAACTCGGATGGTTGAACAAGATGCTTTGGGGCGGGTCTGCTTTGCTTGCTTTTGAGCATGTCTGGCACGGTGAGGTTGTTCCGTTCTTTCCGTTTCTGTCCGCTGTTGAAACCGGCGAAACAGCCGAAATGCTTGCCGAAATGGGAACTGCAGGCGTGATGATGGCTGTTCTTGTCACAGCCGTGTGGGGCGGTATGCTTGCTATCTCATCGGTTGTTGAAAAGCGGGCACTTTGTGCGCCGGAACCGGCAGCGGAGGGTGCGCAGGGATGACTTTGTTGACAACGATATTTGCGGCAATCATCTGCACAGTTATTTGGTACAAGGGAGCTCCCAAAAGCGAGATGAAGGTCGGGTCTCTTTGCCTGATATATTGGGGCGCTTCGCTTATGTGGCTTGTTGACGCAATATCTGAGTATGTTGAAATCGGAGCCGAATATTTCACTCCTGCTCCGTCAGATATGCTCAACGACTTGTATCTTGGTTTGTCTGTTGTTGCTCTCGGCCTTATTATCTGGCTTGTCATTCTGCTTGTGAAAGATCCTAAAGGCGTTGTCAAAGCGGCACTGTTTAAGAAGAAATAAAGAATAACGAATTGACGGCTCTGTACTTTTTGCAGGGTCGCTTTTCGCCTTGCCGAGGTATTATATGGAATTGCGTGATTTTTTTTCAACATATCCGAGGGTTGCAGTTGCGTTTTCCGGAGGTGTTGATTCTGCTTACCTTTTGTATTCTGCAAAGCAGTATGCAAAGGAAGTTCAGGCCTATTATGTGAAATCGGCTTTTCAGCCGCAGTTTGAACTGGAGGATGCGTTGCGGTTTGCGGGGGAACTTGGCGTGGAAATGGAAATACTGCAACTCGATATTCTTTCCGATGAAAGAATATCTTCCAACCCGCACAACCGTTGCTACTACTGCAAAAAGAGAATCTTATCAGCTGTCAGATCACAGGCTGAAGCGGATGGGTTTTCCGTTTTGCTTGACGGAACAAATGCTTCTGACGATATCAACGACCGCCCCGGTGTGAAGGCGCTTCATGAATTGTCGGTGCTTTCTCCACTCAGACTGTGCGGACTGACAAAAGCTGAAATCCGTCAGCGTTCAAATGAGGCAGGGCTGTTCACATGGAACAAGCCCTCCTATTCTTGTCTCTCCACCCGTATTCCCACCGGAGAACAAATAACCGAAGAAAAACTGATTGCAACAGAAACCGCAGAAAACTATCTGTTTTCCCTTGGGTTCAGCAACTTCCGGATCCGACTTTTCGGAAATGCCGCCAGAATACAGGTTCCAGAAGTTCAGTTGGAAAAGATTATTGAAAACCGGGAGAGCATTATCGGATTTTTAAAGCAGTATTATTCAGATGTTTTGTTGGATTTGGAGGTGAGGGAATGAAAACTGAAATAAGGGCCATTCTTAAAGCTGTGAAAGAGGGGAGAATGACTGTTGACGATGCCGTCCTTGCGTTGAAAAAGGAACCGTTTGAGGATATAGGCTATGCAAAAATTGATCTGCACCGTGGCATTCGTCAGGGAGTACCTGAGGTGATATACGGCGCCGGAAAAACTGCAGAACAGATAATCGGAATAACGGAGAAAATGAAGCTCAACGGACAAAACACCGTTCTGATTACCAGACTTTCATCAAAGGCGGCTGAAAAAATCAGAACGGTGTACGATATGGAGTATAAGGCGGAAGCCGGGATAGGAATCATAGGCTCAATCCCTTGTGCTGACGGAATCGGAAAGATTGTTGTTGCAACGGGGGGAACAAGTGACATTCCCGTGGCGGAAGAAGCCGCAATAACTGCCGAAGTGTTCGGGAACGAGGTTGTTCGTCTTTATGACATCGGTGTTGCGGGACTGCACCGTCTGCTTGCTCACATGGATGAGATTATGTGTGCAAGCGTCATCATTGCAATAGCAGGAATGGAGGGTGCACTTGCCAGCGTTATTGCCGGGCTTGCGGATTGTCCGGTGATTGCCGTTCCGACAAGTGTAGGCTACGGTGCATCTTTCAACGGCTTGTCCGCACTGTTATCTATGCTTAATTCCTGTGCCGGAGGGGTATCGGTTGTGAATATTGATAACGGTTTTGGTGCCGGTTATCTGGCAAGCATGATCAATCACATGGAGGCAAAATGAGATGAAAACATTATATTTTGACTGTGGTATGGGCGCAGCGGGTGATATGCTGACCGGCGCTTTGATTGAGCTGCTTCCAAATCGTGAGGAGTTTATTTCCCGGTTGAACGGCCTCGGAATTCCCGGGGTTACCGTTTCGCAAGAAGCATCGTTGAAGTGCTCAATCCGGGGCACACATATTACGGTGAAAGTTGACGGTGAAGAAGAAGCCAATGAAATGTATTCACACACCCATGAGCACTGTCACAGCGGTATA
>JAEDHZ010000243.1 GCA_016292705.1 Clostridiaceae bacterium | reverse complement strand
GAGGGAAGAACGGTGGGTTCTTTGAGTCGGTCGTCATAGTTCGGTGTGAAATCAACGGTTTCCTTGTCAATGTCCGTGAGCATTTCCATTGAAATTTTGCTCATTCTTGACTCAGTGTAACGGTAGGCCGCCGGGGGATCGCCGTCAACGGAACCGAAATTTCCGTGGCCGTCAACAAGAATGTATCTTGTTGAAAACTTCTGAGCAAGGCGAACCATTGCGTCATAAACAGAAGCATCACCGTGCGGATGGTAGCGACCGAGAACTGCACCAACGGTGTCTGCACACTTGCGGTATGCCTTGTCCGGATAGAGCGAATTTTCGTGCATCGTATAAAGGATACGCCTGTGAACGGGCTTGAGACCGTCACGGACATCCGGAAGCGCTCTTGATGTGATAACGGACATGGAATAATCAAGGAAGGATTTTTTCATTTCTCCGTTGAGATCAACATCAATTATCGTCTGATTTTCAAATCTGAGATCATCATTATTTTTTTCCATTCGTTATCACCCCTTATATATCAAGATTCTGAACATATTTTGCGTTCTTTTCAATAAATTCCCGTCTGGGTTCAACCTTGTCACCCATAAGGATTGAGAAAGTTTCGTCCGCCTGCATTGCGTCCTCAAGTGTAACTCTGAGCATGATGCGCTTTTCGGGATCCATTGTGGTCTCCCAGAGCTGCTCGGCATCCATTTCACCGAGACCTTTATATCTCTGAATTGCTGCTCCGGGCATTTCTGCCATTATTTTGTCCCTTTCATCATCGGAGTAGGCGTAAGCATGCTTTTGTCCCTTTGAAAGCTTATAAAGCGGCGGCTGAGCAATGTATACATAGCCGTTATCAATGAGCGGACGCATATATCGGAAGAAGAAGGTCAGAAGCAGAGTTCTGATATGTGCGCCGTCAACATCGGCATCGGCCATGATGACGATTTTGTGATATCTGAGCTTCTCCTCGTTGAAGTCATCTGCAATTCCTGCACCGAGCGCCATAACAACGGGGCTGAGCTTATCGTTTCCTATTACCTTGTCAAGTCTGCTCTTTTCAACATTGAGCATTTTTCCCCAAAGGGGAAGAATCGCCTGGATTCTTCTGTCTCTTCCCTCTTTGGCGGAGCCTCCTGCGGAGTCACCCTCAACAATGAAAAGCTCTGTGACTGACGGATCCTTTTCCGTGCAGTCGGAAAGCTTTCCGGGCAGTGAGTTGCTTTCAAGCGGAGATTTTCTTCTTGCGGCTTCCCTTGCTTTTCTTGCGGCTTCCCTTGCACGGGATGCGTCAAGAGCCTTTGAAAAGATCATCTTTGCAACGGCGGGATTTTCCTCAAAATAATCGGTCAGCTTTGTGTATACGGTTGAGGCAACAAGCTTTGTGATATCGGTGTTTCCGAGCTTGCCCTTTGTCTGACCTTCAAATTGAGCGTCTGTAAGCTTAACGCTGATTACAGCAACAAGACCCTCACGGCAGTCCTCGCCGGAAAGCTTTTTGTCCGATTCTTTGAGAATGTTATATTTTCTGCCATACTCATTAAATACTTTTGTCAGCGCAGTTTTGAATCCCGTTTCATGGGTACCGCCGTCAATGGTATGAACATTGTTTGCATAGGAAAGAATTGTTTCGTTATAACCGTCGTTATACATCAAAGCAATTTCTGCACTTCTGTCTGCACTGACTGCTGAAAAATGAATCGGCTTTTCATGAACCGGTGTAAGTCCGCGGCTTTCGTTGATATAATCAACAAATGAACCGATGCCTCCCTCATAGCAGAAGTAATCTTCAACAATATTCTCCGGGTCACGGCTGTCAGTCAGCGTAATTGCAAGACCGGCATTGAGGAAGGCTGACTCCCGAAGATGACGCTGAAGCGTCTCATAGTCATATACCGTTGTTTCCTGAAAAATTTCAGCATCCGGCTTGAATTTTATGAAGGTTCCTGTCTGATCGGTATCGCCGACAATTTCAAGGTCGCTTGCAATATGACCTCTTGTGAAGTGCTGGCGGTAAACATGACCGTTTTGTGAAACCTCAACCTCAAACCACTCTGAAAGAGCATTAACAACGGACGAACCAACGCCGTGAAGACCGCCGGAAACCTTGTAGCCGCTGCCTCCGAACTTACCGCCGGCGTGCAGTACGGTCAGAACAACGGTAACGGCAGGAAGTCCCTGCTGTTCGTTGATGCCGACAGGTATACCTCGTCCGTTATCACGAACGGTAATGATATCGCCGGGAAGAATTTCAACCTCAATGTGGGTGCAGAAACCGGCGAGCGCCTCGTCAATTGAGTTATCGACTATCTCATAGACAAGATGGTGAAGACCCCTCGGTCCGGTTGAACCGATATACATTCCGGGGCGTTTTCTGACCGCTTCAAGTCCCTCAAGAACCTGAATTGCGTCAGCATTATACTCTTCGGTAACAACGGTATCCATGAGTTCAAGGTCCTCCGGAAGATCCTCCCGTTCAATTTCAAAATCCTTTGAATCCTGTTCCTTTTCAGTCAGTTCTTCTTCAAGAAGCTCTTCGTTTTTCTTTTCGTTTTCATTCATATCCGAAAATTACCTCCGATGTAAATTTGTGTAAATTCACAATATGATATTTAAT
>JAEDHZ010000023.1 GCA_016292705.1 Clostridiaceae bacterium | reverse complement strand
AAAGAGGTAAAAAAAATGGAAAACAACGGAACCGAAAAAAAAGGCATGATGAAAAAATGGTTCTTGCCTTACTTCAGAAAACACACAAAAACGCTCTGTCTTGATCTTTTGTGTGCGCTTTTCACAACGGGCTGTGAGCTTGTTTTGCCGATGATTGTCCGGGAGATTACAAAAATTGCAACCGACGATATCTCAAAGCTGACAGTTTCGGTGATTCTGCAAATGGCTTTGCTTTTTGCTGTGCTGAAAATTATTGATATGCTTGCCGGATATTACATGAGCTATGTCGGTCACAGCATGGGTGTCATGATTGAAAAGGATATGAGAGAGGATCTCTTTTTCCATCTTCTTCGTGTTCCGTTCAGCTATTATGACACAACAAAGGTCGGTCAGCTTATGTCAAGGATAACTACGGATATGTTTGAGGTTGCGGAATTTGCCCACCATTGTCCGGAAGAGTTCTTTATCGCCGGGGTCAAGATTGCCGCATCGTTTGTCATTCTTTCCTCAATCAATCTTCCGTTGGCGGCGTGTGCATTTGTTGTTCTGCCGTTCATGTTCCTCGGAACAAGGTATTTCCGCAAAAGGATGCGTGAAGCTTTCAGAAAAAGGCGTGAAATTGCCGGGGAAGTCAATGCACGGACAGAAAACTCCTTGCTCGGTATCCGTGTTGTGAAATCCTTTTCCGGCGAGGAAGCTGAAAGCGACAAATTCAAAAAGGAAAGCACTTCTCTTTCTGTAACTCAAAAGGAATCCTACCGTTATATGGCTCGCCTCAACGCCGCAGTCAGGTTTTTTGACGGTCTGATGTATATTGTGCTCATTGTCATGGGCGGACTTTTCATCATGAAAGAAAAAATCACAACAGCCGATTACGCCGCTTATCTTCTTTATGTTGCAATGCTCATTGCAGCGGTCAAAAGGATTGTTGAGTTCACGGAACAGTTTGAAAAGGGGGTTACCGGAATTGAGCGCTTTGCCTCAGTGATGGAGGTTCCTTCTGAGGACTACTCAAAAGGCGAGGGTAAAGCCGAACCTTCGGAAAACGGCGGGGAGATTGAGTTTAAAAATGTTACCTTCAGCTATGACAGGGAAAAAGGAGATGTTCTTGAATGTATCAACTTTTCTGTCAAAAAAGGCGAAAACATTGCCGTTGTCGGCCCGTCCGGAAGCGGAAAAACAACAATGTGCAGTCTGCTTTCCCGTTTTTACGATGTAAAAAGCGGTCAGATTCTCCTTGACGGAAAGGATATCCGTGAATATGACCTCGCTGCGCTGCGAAATTCAATCGGTGTTGTTGAGCAGGAGGTCTATCTTTTCTCCGGAACGGTAATCGAAAATATTCTTTACGGAAACCCGGACGCAACAAGACAACAGGTTGTTGCCGCCGCAAAATGCGCAGGGGCGGATGAATTCATTGAAAATCTTCCGCAGGGCTATGACACCTTTGTCGGTGAACGGGGAACAATGCTTTCAAGCGGACAAAAGCAGCGGATCTGCATTGCAAGGGTATTTGTTAAGAATCCGCCGATTCTTGTTCTTGATGAAGCAACGAGCGCACTGGACAACGAAAGCGAACAGCTTGTCAAACATTCGCTTTCCACCCTTGCAAGCGGAAGAACAACCTTTACCATTGCGCATCGCCTTTCAACGGTTGAAAATGCGTCACGGATTCTTGTCCTCACCCAGAACGGAATTGAGGAGCAAGGCACGCATAAGGAGCTTCTTGAAAAAGGCGGAATATATTCAAAGCTTTATAACAGTCAGTTTGATTGATGGGTGTTCATCGCCTTAAAGCAGTAAATTGCACAAGAGCACACGGCTGTGTGGAAAATTATTCGTGATATGCTGACAAAGTTTTCTTTTGTTCTCTTTTTCTTTCAAAAAACGGTTGACAAAAAAAGCAAAACAAACTAAAATACTCAACATAAAGGCAAGGGCGTCTTAGAGAAAGTAATCTCTGGGACGCTTTTTGTGTTATTACACTGACACCGTTTTTCAGGCAGGACAAGGACGTCCTCTTTCCCAAAGGAAAGAAGACGCTTGTTCTGCCTCTTTGTTTTTGAAAGGAAGTGGAAAGGTATGCAGAACGAAGACCAACCCTCAAACCGGAATCTGTTGAAAAAGAGCATTTCAGAAAGCATACTCAGGAGGTAAAATTTTATGTACAGTTCAGTAAACACAATATGGGTCCTTATCGGAGCCGCATTGGTATTCTTTATGCAGGCAGGCTTTTCAATGTGTGAGGCAGGCTTCACACGATCCAAAAACACCGGAAACATTCTGATGAAAAACCTGATGGACTTCTGCATCGGCACACCCTGCTTCTGGCTCGTCGGCTTCGGCCTGATGTTCGGCTCGTCGAGCGCAATTTTCGGTTGGATTGATCCGCTCATTATGAAAGATTACAGCAGCGTCCTGCCTGACGGCGTTCCGCTTTGGGCATTTGCAATCTTCCAGACCGTTTTCTGCGCAACAAGCTCAACCATAGTCTCCGGAGCAATGGCAGAAAGAACAAAGTTCAGCGCATACTGCATCTACTCGGCCGCAATTTCGCTGATAATTTATCCCGTTTCCGGTCACTGGATCTGGGGCGGCGGCTGGCTTTCACAGCTCGGCTTCCATGATTTTGCCGGTTCAACTGCTGTTCACATGGTTGGCGGTGTCTGCGCTCTTATCGGTGCAAAAATCCTCGGACCGCGTATCGGAAAGTATGACAGGAACGGAAAACCGAAAGCTATACTTGGTCATAACCTTACCATTGCCGCACTCGGCGTTTTCATTCTCTGGTTCTGCTGGTTCGGCTTCAACGGCGCTTCAACGGTCGGTATGGATTCAGACGAACTTGTTGAAAGCGCAAGCCTTGTTTTCTTCAACACAAACCTTGCAGCTGCCGTTGCCTGCTGTGTAACGCTGATTATCACATGGGTACGCTATAAAAAGCCGGATGTTTCAATGACATATAACGCAGCGCTTGCCGGCCTTGTCGGAATCACCGCAGGCTGCGATGCGGTAAGCCCCGTCGGTGCATTCTTTATCGGCGCCGTCTGCGGAGTTGCCGTTGTCTTCTCCGTTGAGTTCTTCGATAAGATTGCAAAAATTGATGACCCCGTTGGTGCAATTTCCGTTCACTGCGTCTGCGGCGCACTCGGAACAATTATGACAGGTCTTTTTGCAACGGGCGTTTCAACCGAAAAGGGACTGTTCTATGGTGGCGGTCTGCATTTCCTCGGTGTTCAGACTCTCGGCGTTGTCAGCGTTGCGGCGTATGTTGCCGTAATAATCACTTCAGTGTTCCTTATTCTCAAGCACACAATCGGTCTGCGTGCCTCAAAGGAGGACGAGCTTACCGGTCTTGATGTAACCGAACACGGACTTCTTTCGGCTTATGCAGGTTTTGCAACTCTTCCCGATACGGCTTATGACGAAGAGGATGTTACGGTTGTTTCCGGAGACATTCCTGTTGCAGAGGCTGTTGAGGTCAAAAAAATGCCATCGTTTGAAGAAAGAAGCGAAGGCGGCATAAAATTCACGAAGATTGAAATCATCTGCAAGGAATCGCGTTTTGAAAAGCTCAAAAACGCTTTGACCGAGCTTGGAATAACGGGTATGACAATGAGTCATGTTCTCGGCTGCGGAGCACAGAAGGGCAAGCCGGAGTTTTACCGCGGCGTTGAAATTGAGCCTACTCTGCTTCCGAAAGTTCAGCTTGATATTGTTGTCAGCAAGGTTCCTGTCAGGAGCGTTATTGAAACAGCGAAAAAGGTTCTTTATACCGGTCACATCGGAGACGGAAAAATCTTTGTCTATGATGTTGAAAATGTTGTCAAAATCCGCACCGGTGAGGAGGGCTATGACGCTCTTCAGGATGTTGAATAACTGAAAAATATACCGATATAAAAGCTGTCGCCGGTCTGTGCGGCAGCTTTTATCTGTATAAAAGAGACTAAAATCATTTGCAATTCTGCAATAATATTGGTTGCTTTTGGTTGCTGATTTTTTTCATAATATATGGATTTTATGTCAAAAATATAGTATCATATCATGTGGTAAAAATGTTCAGAATGCCGCCCGTAAACCGGCGGCTGCTTTTCAGAAGAGGTGAACCCAGGTGAGAAAAACAAAGATTATCTGCACAATTGGCCCCGCTTGCCGGGATGAAAAGACTATTACCGAAATGTGTCTTGCCGGAATGAATGTTGCAAGGCTCAATTTTTCCCACGGTAATCATGACGAACACGAAAAGAACATCAGACTCATCAAAAAGGTCCGGGAAAAGCTTCATCTTCCTGTTGCAATAATGCTCGACACAAAAGGTCCGGAATACAGAATCAAAACTTTCAAAAACAAAAAAGAGATTCTCAAAGACGGCGCAGAGTTCACTTTCAGAACGGACGAGGTTGAGGGCGATGAAACCCAGGTTTCCGTCACATATAAGGAGCTTGTAAATGAACTTTCCGTCGGCGAAAGAGTTCTCGTCAACAACGGACTGCTGATTTTTGAAGTTACGGGTATTGAAAAGAACGCAGTTATTACAAAGGTCATTTCCGGCGGTGAAATATCAGACCGTAAAAGCATGTCTTTCCCAAACAAGGTCATGCACCACGAATATCTCAGCGAACAGGACAAGCAGGATCTCCTTTTCGGAATGGAAAGGGACATTGACTTTGTTGCCTGCTCCTTTGTTTCCCAAAAAAGCGATCTTGTTGCGGTCAGAAACTTCCTGAGCGAAAACGGCTATGACGATATCAGCCTTATTGCAAAGATTGAAAATCAGTCCGGTATTGACAACATTGAGTCGATTGCAGAAGAATGTGACGGCATTATGATAGGCCGGGGTGACATGGGCGTTGAAATTCCGTTTGAACGGGTTCCGGCAATCCAGAAGAAAATCATCACTGCCTGCCGCCTGCTCGGAAAGCGTGTTATCACCGCAACGGAAATGCTTGAGTCCATGATCCACAATCCCCGTCCGACAAGGGCGGAAATTTCCGATGTTGCAAACGCCGTTTATGACGGAACAAGCGCAGTTATGCTTTCCGGCGAAACAGCCGCCGGAAAATATCCCGTTCTCGCTGTCGGAACAATGGCAAAGATTGCCGAGGAAACGGAGCACAGCATCAACTATCAGAAGCGCTTCTGGTCAACTCCGTTCAAAATCAAGAATACTCTTGACGCAATCTCGCACGCAGCCTGCGGAATAAGCATTGACATTGACGCAAAGGCGATTGTTGCCTGCTCGCTTTCCGGAACAACGGCAAGGATGATTTCCCGTTTCCGTTCGCCTGTTGATATCATCGGCCTGACCGTCAACGAAAAAACCTATCACCGCCTTGCTCTTTCCTGGGGTGTTACCCCTGCGCTGTGCGATGTTTTTCAGTCGATTGATGTTTTGTTCTATACCGCAACCGGGGTTGCAAGGGACAAGTTCGGGCTGAAAAAGGACGACCTTATCGTCATAACCGGAGGTCTGACAAACGGAATTTCCGGAAACACAAACCTTATCAAGGTTGAAAAGGTTTAAAAAAAATGAAAAATAACGGAGGATAAAATGCAAAAGGAAAACAAAATGGGAGTCATGCCAATAGGGCGACTCGTTGTTTCAATGTCTGTTCCGATGATGCTTTCAATGCTTGTTCAGGCGCTGTATAACATTGTTGACAGTATGTGGGTTTCCCGTGTCTGCGAGGATGCACTGACCGCAGTTTCGCTTGCGTTTCCCGTTCAGAACCTTATGATTGGTGTTGCAACGGGAACCGGCGTCGGTGTTAATGCCCTGCTTTCAAGAAGTCTCGGAGCAAAGGATTTCAAAAAAGCGAACAGCGTTGCTTCCAACGGTGTTTTCCTTGCAATTGCCAGTGCGGCAGTTTTCCTGCTGCTCGGAATTTTTGCTGTTCCCCTGTTTTTCAGGACACAGATTGCCGTTGATTCTCCGATATATTGCTACGGTGTTGACTATCTGACAATCTGCTGTGCGTTTTCGTTCGGCGTTTTCGGTCAGATTATGATTGAAAGGCTCATGCAGTCAACGGGAAGGACGCTCCTTTCAATGACGACTCAGCTCATCGGAGCAGTCATCAACATTATTCTTGATCCGCTGTTGATTCTCGGAATGGGTCCTTTTCCACGCCTTGAGGCAAAGGGCGCGGCAATTGCCACGGTTACCGGTCAGATTATCGCTTTCCTTGTTGCTATTGTTCTCAACCACTGCTTCAACAGGGAAGTCAGCCTGAAAATCAAAGGCTTCAGACCGGACGGAAAGATTGTTGGTGAAATATATAAAATCGGTGTTCCCTCAATCATCATGGTTGCCATTGGCTCCGTCATGACCTATTCATTGAATAAAATTCTTCTCACATTTACAAAAACCGCTGCGGCCGTTTTCGGTGTTTATTTCAAACTTCAATCCTTTGTTTTCATGCCGGTTTTCGGAATGAACAACGGCATCATTCCGATCATTGCGTTCAATTACGGCGCAGGCAACCGCAAGCGTATGACAAAAACGGTGCGCTTCAGCATGGTTCTTGCCTGCTCGATTATGGCTGTGGGTACTGCGTTGATGTGGATTATTCCTGAAACAATGCTCAAGATTTTCGATGCTTCGGAAAATATGCTTGCAATCGGTGTTCCCGCACTGAGAACGATAAGCATTTCCTTTGTTATGGCTGGCTTTTGCATTGCAATGGGCTCAGTTTTCCAGGCTATCGGAAAGAGCTATTTTTCTATGATAGTTTCCTTCACCCGTCAGCTTGTTGTTCTTGTTCCCGTTGCATTTCTGCTTTCAAAAACAGGGGTGCTTGAAAATGTATGGTGGGCTTTCCCGATTGCGGAGATTGTTTCACTCACCGTTACCCTGATTTCGTATTCCTATGTGTATAAAAAAATCATCTCCAATGTTGGAAAAAAGGCGGTCTCCTCCGGAGAGAACAACGCCTCTAAAACAAAGGGAAACCATGCAGAACCAAAGGAAAGCGCCACTTGACAAATGCTTCCTTTTGTGATAACATACCCTTGACAGTAAGCTCACTTTAAAGGGGAGTAGTTCATCGCTGCAAATCGACATCTCGTCTTTTGGATTTCAAAAGACCGGTTTGCAGACCGTGTTTTTCGGTAACAAGACCTTTAACAGAACATACCGGACTTTTGATTCAGGCTATGTTTTGCTAAAGGTTTTTTGCATATATACATAAAAATCAGGTAATCAGATAGTTACTTGAGAAAGGAAAGAATTATGAATTACTGTTTAAGCCAGGTTGATGATGTTCTTCAGGAACTCAAAACCTCAAAAGACGGTCTGACTTCCGAAGAAGCCGGAAAGCGCCTTGAACAAAACGGAAAAAACAAGCTTGCCGAAGCGAAAAAGGACTCGCTTCTGAAGCGCTTTTTCGACCAGATGAAGGACCCGATGATAATCATCCTTCTTGTTGCGGCGGCTGTTTCCGCTGTGACGGATTTCATCGAAAACGGACTTTCCGTTCCGACCGATTCGCTCATCATTCTCTTTGTTGTTATTGTTAACGCCGTTCTTGGCGTTGTTCAGGAAAGCAAGGCGGAAAAGGCGATTGAAGCACTTCAGGAAATGTCTGCCGCAACAACAAAAACCCTGCGTGACGGAAAAGTTGTTTCCGTCAGGAGTGAAGACCTTGTTGTCGGTGATGTCATTGTCCTTGATGCGGGCGATGCAATCCCTGCCGACTGCCGCATAATTGAATGCGCAAGCATGAAGATTGAGGAAGCTGCCCTCACCGGTGAGTCCGTCCCCGTAACAAAGCTTGTCAAAGCACTCATGAGAAGCGGCGACAATGACATTCCTCTCGGTGACCGCAAAAACATGGCATACATGGGCTCTACACTTGTTTACGGACGAGGAAAAGCTGTTGTTACCGCAACCGGAATGGATACCGAAATGGGCAAAATTGCCTCCGCCATTTCCCTTGCCGAGGAAGGCAAAACTCCGCTTGAAATCAAGCTTGAGCAGCTTTCAAAGGTGCTGACGAAAATCGTTATCGGCGTCTGCATCTTCATCTTTGCTTTTGACCTTATCACAAAATTCTTCCTTGTTGCCGATAAGCCGCCGTTCATTGATGTTGCGCTCAGCTCGTTCATCACGGCAATTGCGCTTGCCGTTGCGGCTATCCCCGAAGGACTTGTTGCCGTTATGACAATTGTTCTTGCAATCGGCGTTACCAACATGTCCAAGAAAAATGCAATTATCCGTAAGATGACTGCGGTTGAAACGCTCGGCTGTACTCAGATTATCTGCTCGGATAAGACCGGAACTCTCACCCAGAATGTCATGACCGTTGTTGACCACTATGCTGGCGATGAAAAAACGCTTGCAACGGCGATGGCTCTTTGCACCAATGCCGAGGTTGAAGCTGACGGAAAGAGCACCGGCGAACCGGATGAGGTTGCGCTCATCAATTACGCAAAAACGCTCGGACTTGAAAAGGACGAGCTTGTCAAGAGCGAACCGCGCACCGGCGAAGTTCCGTTTGATTCCGGACGAAAGATGATGTCCACCGTTCACAAAAAGGACGGACAGTTTGTTCAGTATACCAAGGGCGCACCTGATGAAATTCTGAAAAAGTGCAGCTTCTACCTTGAAAACGGCAACAAAGCTCCTCTTACCGATTCCGTTCGCAAAACGATTATGGAGGAGAACACGAGAATGGGCAACAAGGCTCTGCGTGTTTTTGCCGTTGCATATAAAACCTATGAAACCGAACCGTCTGAATATTCAAGCGAAAAGCTTGAAAACGAGATGATTTTTATCGGCCTCACCGGAATGATCGACCCGGTTCGTCCGGAGGTCAAAGCTTCCATTGAGGAATGCAGAAACGCCGGAATCACTCCCGTAATGATCACCGGTGACCACATCAATACCGCAAAGGCAATTGCAAGGGAGCTTGGTATCCTTTCCGATGACAGCCAGGCAATGATGGGTGCTGATATCGATAAGTATTCCGATGATGAGTTCAAGGAAGTTGTTCAGAAAATTCATGTTTATGCCCGTGTTCAGCCGGAGCATAAAACAAGAATAGTCAACGCATGGCGTTCACTCGGCTATGTTACCGCAATGACCGGTGACGGTGTTAACGATGCTCCGTCAATCAAGAGCGCAGACATCGGAGTCGGAATGGGTATCACCGGAACGGATGTTACCAAAAATGTTGCAGACATGGTTCTTGCCGATGACAACTTTGCAACAATTGTTTCCGCTGTCGGCGAGGGCAGAAGAATCTATGACAACATCAGGAAAGCAATCCAGTTCCTGCTCGGTTCAAACCTTTCCGAGGTTCTCTCCGTTTTCTTTGCGTCCGTGATGAACTTCACAATTCTCCAGGCACCGCACCTTCTTTTCATCAACCTTGTTACCGACTGCTTCCCGGCCCTTGCGCTCGGACTTGAAAAGCCGGAAAGGGACATCATGAACAGAAAGCCCCGCCTGAAGAACGACGGAATTTTTGCCGGCGGACTCGGCATCGACTGCTTCTATCAGGGTTTTCTTGTCACTTTGCTGACGGTTGTCGCTTTCTATACCGGCGAGTTCCTTGAAACCGGAAAGCTTGTTTTCAGGAATATTCAGGACAGCTCCGAGGGAATGACAATGGCATTCTTCACTATGTCCATGTGCGAAATTTTCCATTCGTTCAACATGCGCTCGCAGCGCGGTTCATCCGTTAAGCTTCTCTTCACCGGAAGCCACAATGTTGCTTTGTATCTTGCAATGGCTGCATCGCTGCTTCTTACCACTGCCGTTGTTGAAGTTGACTTCCTTTCAAATCTCTTCGGCTTTGCTCATCTTGACACAAAGGCATATCTTATCTCCCTCTTGCTCGCTTTCCTCATCATCCCGATTGTTGAGATTGTTAAGGCAGTCCAGAGAAAGATTGCAAAAAGCAAGTAATATCAATAATATAATCCTTACGCCTGCCGCTATTGACAACGGCAGGCGTAAACTTTAATTCTCCGCTGATTATCTGGTAACTCAAACAATCAGCGGTCACTTAATACCGGAAAAGGTTTTCAAAAAGATTACCCTTTCCTGTCTGTCTCTTGGGCGATCGGCAGGCCCTTTGCGGAATATCGGCACAAACAAGAATTGTGTCATCACCTATGACCTGAATGTCGTTCCAACAAATGCGGATATCCTCATCTTTTCCGAAAAGACCGAAGCAGCGGCACTTTCCCCAGACAATGATTGAAACCAATCTCCCGTCGCAGGTGTTGATTTCAACATCGGAAACAAAGCCTATTCGACAGCCGCTTTTTGCGTTTATTACTTCCTTGTTCCTCAGCTCTGTTATTGAGCAGCAGTCCATAAAAATCACCTCAATTACGGCGTACTTCAGTTCATTTTTATGCAAAGGCTTTCATATATATTTCCAAAGAGCACTTCGTGCGGTAATTCGGGAGGGTGACAATGAAAATTGAAGTAAGAAAAGCCTGCAGGACGGACCTTTACGCAATTCTTGACCTTGTGTTTGAAAAAAAGCCGGTTTTTGACCTTGCGCTTTGCGACCGTTTTGATGAGGTTCTTGCGCAGACAGGCTACAGCGTTTTTCTCTGCTTTGCTGACGGCAAGCTTTGCGGGCTTATGAGCGTTTCAATTGTTGACGGAATAACGGACAAGTTTCCTGTTGCACTGTTCTGCGGCGGAAAGATTAAGGACGGCAACAACCGTGAGGAGATCAAAAAAGCCCTCATCCAAAAAGGCGAGGAAACGGCAAAAAGCTATGGCTGCAAAAGAATATACTGTTGAATAAAGTTGTACAGTATTCAACACATTCAAAGAAAACCGTTGAAAAAATCTCTATTAAATGCTATGACAAAGTAATAAATTTTAATATCTGTTTGTTTAGCAAATATTGACAATGTGTGAACAAGGTGATATAGTATAGCCATAGTCAAGGTTGTTCTGTGTTTTTATCTTGGCATTTAACCCATGTCAAAGGAGGCTATAACTATGGATAGTATTATCGCTCTTATGGATTGTCTTTCTGATCTTTTTATCCTCTTAGCTCATTTTCTTATGATGCTTTAATTTGATGTAGCGCATTTGGAGAGTCTGAATTTGTTTCAGAATAAGAATTGTACACAAAATATTAAGTCATGACTTTCACATCGCACTGATATGCGACTTGTGAGTCATGACTTTTTTGTTCAAATTTACAGATTATACATGGCTTTGAAAGAGAATGATCGAAAACGAACTGCACATACTTTAACATGGGAAAGTTTTTCCCGATAAACCGAACAAGGAGAAAAAAGTATGGCTAAGCAGAATAAGCAGAATAACCGTCAGCAGCAGAACGAACGGCAGAATGCTCAGCAGCAGAACGCTCAGCAGAAAAATGAGCAGCAGCAGAATCGCCAGCAGCAGAACGAACAGAATCAGTTCTGATTGTTTCGGCGTTAGTTTTCACAGCAGTATTGCGGGCGTCTTTTGAGGCGTCCGCATATTTTTATTGTTTCCTTGTTACCTTGACAACATTTTTCAAAATGCTTTGTTGCCATTTGTCAATTGAATCTCTGTCATATTTTTCAGGTGCTCTTCTGAGCGTTGCGGAAACCTTTGAACCTTTCATAATACCTTTGAGAATAGCAAAAAAGTAATCAGGCTTTTTCATTCCCCGGACAAATTTTCCAAGTAAAGCAGAAATTGAGGTGTTTCTTCCGGCTCCGGCAAGGTCTGAAGCCTGAATCACTGCACTTTCAAAAAGGAAATCAACTCCTGCTCCCTCAAGCTCAAGCAAAGAGTTTTTAAGCCCTTCGTTTTTTGCTGTTTCAGCTCCGTAAAGCTTGTGGAAGGTTCGATTGTATTCCCAAAGCGTTTCAATGTTCGCATTGCCGTTTTTGTTGATTGTTTTTGCAAGCAACTCACCCGCAAGCAAGGACAGATCAATTCCCATTCCGTTCATCGGTGTCGTCATGAAAGCGCTGTCACCGACTGCGGCATAACCGTCTGCCACCATGAGGGAAAGCGGACGTCTGACCGGTATTACTGCATCCGTTGAGCCGTGAAGAATTTTTTCTCCGATATACGGATGACTGCTTTTGAAAAGCCTTGTGAGTTCAGCAATTTTTTCCTCGCTCATCGGATCAATGCGGCCGAGAAGAATGTCAACGCTGTCCTCGTTTGTGCAGCACCATGAAAGTCCTTGCTCACGGTTGTGGCAAAGATAAACTTCAAACGGCTCTTCCTTTTTTGGTGCACCATCAATTATGTTGTAATAAGTTCTCCGTGCAAAAAAGACATCGCCTCTGGCGGGATACCTTTCAATTCCGAATTTATCGGGCAGATTTGTTCTGACAGGAGAAAAAACACCTGCGGAATCAATGACAAGATCGGCAAGGAGCTCTTCCGAGGGCGTTTTTACACCGATAACCTTGTTGCCCGAAACAATCGGAGCCTGAACCTCCTTTTCAAAGCAGAATGTCACTGAGTTTTCCTCAGCGGAAGAAAGCAGCATTTCAATGACCGGCTTGCGCCACATAATTTTTTGTCGGTTCTCCTCTGTGTAGTTTACCACTACCTTTGTTTTATAATCCGGAGATATAAAGGCGCAATCTCCCCGAAAACGCCAGCTGTTTTCCGGCAACTTGTTTTTTCCCGTAATCCTCATAAGAATCGGAAAAGTGAATCTGTCCTCCCAATCGTGACCAAGTTGTTCACGCTGCCTTTTCTCAAGCACTGTGACATCATGTCCGCTTTTTGAAAGACCGATTGCGGCGGCAAGACCGCCGTGACCTGCGCCTGTAATAATGATTTTCATATTGTTTCCCCTTGAATTGATTTTGTACCGATTATAGCAAAAAACAAAAAG
>JAEDHZ010000242.1 GCA_016292705.1 Clostridiaceae bacterium | reverse complement strand
CCATACTAAATTCCACTTCAAACTCCACTGTGGAATTTACTTTGGGAATTCACTATTTTCTCAATCATGTAAAATAAGCGTTATATTCTCTTGACAAAGCGAAGATTTATTGATATAATCCTCTCTGCCGCAGTGTGTGCGGCGCTCTTTGCTCCGTTTTTCGGGGCCTAAAGTCCATAAGGAGGTGCAAAACAATGACAAACAACTATGAAACCATGTTAGTTTTTTCAGTAGCTAACGGAGAAGAAGCTGTTAACGCTTTGGTTGAAAAGTTCAAGTCCCTCATCGAGGCGCACGGCGCTATTGATTCTGTTGATGTATGGGGTAATCGCAAGCTTGCTTACCCGATCAACTATGAAACAGAGGGCTACTATGTTCTTGTCAACTATTCAAGCGATCCGGAATTCCCGGCTGAGCTTGATCGTGTTGTTAACATTACTGAAGGCGTTCTGCGTTCACTCACCGTTAAGAAATAAGGGAGGAACCAACAATGCTTAACAGTATCGTCCTCATGGGTCGCCTTGTTGCCGACCCCGAGCTGCGCACAACAACAACCGGAAAAAGCGTTTGCAATTTCCGCATTGCTGTTGACAGATCCTTTGCAAGGGCAGGCGAGCAAAAGCAGACTGATTTCTTCACAATCGTTGCGTGGGAGGGCACGGCGAACTTTATCAGCCGTTACTTCACCAAAGGCTCAATGATTGCTGTTCAGGGACAGATGCAGATGCGCCAGTATGACGACAATACCGGTGCAAAAAGGACTGTTTATGAAGTTCTTGCCCGTGATGTAAGCTTCTGCGGCTCAAAGGCTGAAACCGGCACAAACACCGTGTTTGCCGCTCCGGCTCAGTCAGCACCCGCTCCCGCTTATCAGACAGCGGTTCCCGGTGATTTTGAAGAGATTACCGACGATGAAGACCTGCCGTTCTGATTGCAACTGAAAATATTAACAAGGAGGAATAACCAATGGCATATGAAAGAGGAAACGGCCGTCCCAACAGAAAGTCACGCAAAAAGGTTTGCGCTTTCTGCGTAGATAAGGTTGAATCAATCGACTATAAGGACACTCAGAAGCTCCGCAAGTTCACCTCGGATCGCGCGAAGATTCTTCCCCGCCGTGTAACAGGCACTTGCGCCCGTCATCAGCGCGAACTGACCACCGCTATCAAGCGCGCCCGTCAGGTTGCTCTCATGCCTTATACAAGCGACTGAGTTTAGTCTCAACACATACAAAGCTGCACCCGCCGATTTCTCGGCGGGTGTTTGTGTTTGGGCATACGAAAAAATGCTTTCTCTTTTCTCCAATCTCCGCTTCCGGTTATGCAAACCAATCAGTCATATACAGCCGAGGAAAAATTTAGAAATGAATTTTTTCTGTCTTTCATTGACAAACAGTTTTGTCCGGATATATAATCAAGGCAAGCCGGTATAAGGAAACACTGAAAATTGGAAAGCGTAGATTTTGACGGTAATTTTGCACTGATAACAAATCAGTGTTTTCAGAATTCTCCGGCAAATTATTTTCGGAAAGGATGATAAGCAAAATGCAATCAATCACAAAGAAGCTTTTGGCTTTAATTTCGGCTGTTATTCTCATGACAACGCTGCTTGTTCCGGCGTTTGAAGCTTCCGCAGCCTCGGTAAAGCTGAACAAAACGAAGATAGTCCTCGTTGTCGGCCAGACCTACAATCTGAAAGTTTCCGGAACCAAAAAAACTCCTCAATGGAGCAGCTCAAACAAAAAAATCGTCTCCGTCACAAAGAAAGGTGTTGTCAAGGGTCTCAAAAAAGGTACTGCGACAGTCACCGCAAAAATCGGAAAGAAAACATATAAATGCAAGGTTACGGTTGAAGCACCAAAAATTTCAAACACCAAAAAGACCGTAACCGCAGGAACAAGCTTTGCCCTCAAGCTCAACGGAACAAAGCGCACCGTCAAGTGGTACACAAGCAACAAAAAGATTGCAACCGTAAGCAGCAAGGGGGTTGTTAAAACGCTCAGGGCAGGCAGCGTGAGAATTACCGCAAAGCTCGGAGGAAAGAGCTATGTCTGCCGGGTAACCGTAAAGGCGAAGCCGGCGGCACCCGTTGTAACCGAAAAGGATAAAGCTGCAGCCCAGTATAACGCACTTATCAACAGCCTCAAAAACGAGAAGAATGTAACCGTCTATCGTGAGGAAAAGCTTGATATGAAGCCGCAGATTGACAAGGCTGTTCTCGCCATTCTGAAAACACTTCTCGGCGGTGAGGATATCAAGGAACTCACCGAGGGCATCCATGAGCAGAGTCAGAGCACCCGCCGCTTTACCGACGGAAAAACACCTGCCGGAAACGGATATATTACTCTCAATTCGTATATTCCGCCGGAGGGCAGGGCAGCTGCACTTCAGGGAAAGTATATCAAATCAGCCAAAACAGTTAAAAATGCTGACGGCGGATATACTATGACAATCACTCTCATCAGTGAGACCTCAAAGTATGACGGAAAGAAGTTTTCCAAAACACCGGCAAATAACTCCGTTTGCGATTCCTCCCTCGGTGCGGAGGAGTTTGGAATGGACGATATGCAGTTTGATGTTTCGCTTGCTCTGACCGGAACAACACTTGAAGCA
>JAEDHZ010000022.1 GCA_016292705.1 Clostridiaceae bacterium | reverse complement strand
CTTTTTGATTGCCGAATACATCGGTGGAAGCTGCATTGTTTCGCCCCTGAATGAGTCAAGAACCGTTTCAAGCTCTTCCTTTTTGGTGGGTACATCACACACCGAAAGGACATTTCCCGTGATATCGAGCGTATCAGTCTCAAGTCCGAAGCGGAAAGCTGCTTTATACGCTTTTCCCGTTTCCGGCAAAAGCTCAATGAACCGTGTTGCCGCCGAAAGCGCAACAACCATTACTCCCGTTGCCATCGGGTCAAGAGTTCCCGTGTGGCCGCTCTTTTTTTCGGAAAAAATCCGTCTTACCCTTGAGCAAAGCGAAAAGGAGGAGATTCCCTCCGGTTTATCAACAAAAACAAAACCATTCACGCTTTTTTCTCCAAAAACTTTTCCATTTCGGCAAGAACCTGCCGCTTTGCTTCCTCAAGCGGACACTCAAACTGACAGCCTGCAGCCCTTTCATGGCCGCCGCCGCCAAAAATTGAACAGAACGCTGCTGCATCAAGTTCTTCATGGGTACGGACGGAAACCTTATATGAGCCGTCCTTTTTCTCCTTGAAGGTTATGCCCGCCTGAACGCCCTCAATCCTTCTTGAAAGGGCAACAATTGCGTCGCAGTCCTCATCGCCGCAACCGCAATCATGAAGCATCTTCTGCGTAACCGTTATCACACAGACCTTTCCGGAAAAGTGCATTTCAAGCGAAGCAATGCAGAGACTTTGCAGCTTCAGAAATCCCCGGGTCTGCGTTTCAAACATTCTCACATTGACATCGCCGTGCCTTGCACCGTGCTCGATGAGCTCGGCGGCAATGCGGTGAGTCCGTGGTGTCACATTAGTGTAGCGGAAGCAGCCCGTATCGGTTGAACAGCCGGTATAAAGACAGGTTGCAATAAAGCTGTCAATCTCTGCGCCAAGCGCTTTGATAATGAGATAGACAACCTCGCAGACGGATGCGCTTTCTCCCTCAACATAGCTTTCCTTTGCAAAAAGCCTGTTTGTTGAATGGTGGTCGATCGCAAGGTCAATTCTGTCGGCATATTTGCCCTGAATCTCCTTTCCGAGCAAAACGGTATCCGCAACATCAATGCTGACAACAAAACCGTTTTCAAAATCATCGCCGTCGGAAACAAGAAAGCGATATTTTTCGGGGATTATATCATTGTTGAGAAGCTTTGCCCTTTTTCCGAGCTTTCTGAGCGCAGAAAGCAGGGCAAAGCCTGCGCCGAGCGTGTCTCCGTCGGGATTGGTGTGGGTAAGAATTATAAAATTGTCGTTATCCTTCAAAAGCGACACAGCGCGTGAAAAATCAATCTTCATTCTGACTTCCTCTTTTTGCATTGTCAAGCTTTTCAAAAAGCCTGACTCCCTGCTCAACGGAATCGTCCGCAACAAATTTAATGTCCGGCGCCTTCCTCAGACGGAGACGGCTTCCGACCTCACGGCGGACAAGTCCCGTTGCGGCGGTGAGACCTTTGACAGCCTCCTTCGCCTCCTCAATTCCGGAAAGCGCACTGACGAACACCTTTGCGTATGAGGCGTCGGGGCTGACCTCGACCCTCACAACGGTGAGCATTTTATCCTTTACACGCGGATCCTTGAGTTCACGGATGATCGCGGTAATTTCTCTGCGTATGTCCTCTGACACACGGTCTTTTCTGAAACCAGCCATAGCAATAAATTCCTTTCTCCGGGCGGATATTCTTCACCCGGAAATGAGGACACAGGTAACCGGCGGTCGGGCGGTTACTTAATCTCTGTATTCCTCCATCATGAAGGCCTCAAAAATGTCGCCCTCCTTGATGTCATTGAACTTTGAAAGTCCGATTCCGCATTCAAAGCCCGTTGCAACTTCCTTGACATCGTCCTTGAAGCGGCGCAGGGATGCAATTTCATCCTCCGAAATAACAATTCCGTCACGGACAACACGAATCTGTGCGTTCCTTGTAACTTTTCCCTCAAGAACATAGCTTCCTGCAATCTTGCCTGCGGAGGAAAGGTTCATAACCGTTCTGACCTCAACCTTGCCGAGCATGACCTCACGGAACTTGGGTGCAAGCATACCCTTCATTGCCGCTTCAACTTCCTCAATGCAGTCATAGATGACACGGTACATTCTCATTTCAACGCCGTCTCTTTCTGCGGAAGCCTGAGCGTTTGCATCCGGGCGGACATTGAAGCCGACTATGATTGCATTTGAAACATTGGCAAGCATGACATCGGAGTCATTGATTGCGCCGACGCCTCCGTGGATAACACGGACACGGACTTCATCATTGGAAAGCTTTTCAAGGTTCTGCTTAACAGCTTCAACCGAACCCTGAACATCGGCCTTGACAACAATTGCAAGCTCCTTCATTTCGCCTTCCTTGAGCGAGGAGAAGAGATTGTCAAGTGTAACCTTGTGGTATGCCTTGAACTGCTCTTCCTTTTCCTTTTGCTTTCTCTGTTCAACAAGCTCCCTTGCAAGCTTTTCGTCCGAAACGGCATCAAAGCTGTCGCCGGCGTTGGGGGTTTCCGCAAGACCGGTGATTTCAACGGGAACGGACGGGCCTGCTTCCTTGAGTCTTCTGCCCTTTTCGTTAACCATCACACGGACACGACCGACTGCTGTTCCTGCAACGAGAATGTCGCCCGTGCGCATTGTTCCGTTTTGAACAAGCAAAGTTGCAACAGGACCGCGGCCCTTGTCAAGCCTTGCTTCAATAACAACGCCCTTTGCGGCTCTGTTCGGGTTGGCTTTCAGCTCAGCCATTTCCGAAACAAGGAGAATTGATTCAAGAAGTGAATCAATACCCATCTGGGTCTTTGCGGAAACGGGAACGCAGATTGTGTCGCCGCCCCACTCTTCGGGAACGAGGTTATACTCTGTGAGCTGCTGTTTGATTCTGTCGGGGTTTGCACCCTCTTTATCCATTTTGTTGATTGCAACGATGATCTGAATATTTGCAGCCTTTGCATGATTGATGGCCTCAATGGTCTGCGGCATGATTCCGTCATCTGCGGCAACAACCAGAACGGCAATGTCGGTTGCCATTGCGCCCCTTGCCCTCATTGAGGTGAACGCCGCATGGCCCGGTGTGTCAAGGAAAGTTATCATCTGACCGCTGCATTCAACTCTGTATGCACCGATATGCTGAGTGATTCCGCCTGCTTCGGTTGCGGTAACGGCGGTATTGCGGATTGCGTCAAGAATTGAGGTTTTGCCGTGGTCAACATGTCCCATGACAACAACAACCGGATCACGCTTGACAAGGTCTTCCTCCTTGTCCTCGCTGTCGTCAATAATTCTGTCCTCAATTGAAACAACAATCTGCTTTTCAACCTTTGCGCCAAGCTCGGTTGCAACAATTTCCGCTGTATCAAAATCAATGACCTCGTTGACGGTTGCCATGACGCCGAGGGCAAAGAGCTTTTTGATAACCTCGGAAGCGGTCATCTTGAGCAGCGAGGCAAGCTCGCCGACGGTGATTTCATCGGGAACTTTGATAACAAGCTGCTTTTTCGCCCTTTCGGCGGCAATTCTTTTGAGTCTTTCCGCCTCGGTCTCACGCTTTGAAGAGCGCATTCCCTGCTTTTTATACTGTTGACTCTTCTGCTTGATTTTCTGCTTTGAAGAGCCCATGTCACGCATCTTGTTCGCCGGAGCGATCTGCTCATAGCGTTCGTTATATTTTTCAAGGTCAACATTGCTGCTTCTTGTGTCAACATGCTTCCTTTCGCCCTTGGTGCGTGCCTGAAGCGGCTTGTTGGCCTTTTCCTTTGCCTTTTCCTCTTTCTTTGAGGGTGCGGCGGGAGCAGCAGCCGGCTTCGGCTTTTCTTCCTTTTTGCTTTCGGGCTTTTTGGGTGCCTTTTCTTCCTTTGCCGGTTCGGACTTTTTCTCCTTCTTTGCGGCTGCGGGTGCCTTTTCCTTTTTCGGCTCGTCTTTTTCCTTCGGCTTTTTGGCGGCTTTTTCGGCCTTTTTCGGTTCCTCTGCCGGTGTTTCTTCTGCCGCTTCGGTCTTTTCTTCCTCAGCAGCTTCCTTCGCAGCCTGCTTTTCTGCTTTTTCCCTTTCGCCCGCAGCAAAATATTCATCAAAGGATTCAACTTCGTTTTCCTTTGTGATGGTATCAAAAATGAGGTCGAGCTCGTTGTCCTCAAGAGCCGTCATGTGCTTCCTCGGCTCAGCTGAGTTGCCGTCAAGAATTTCAAGTATCTTCTTGCTGTTGACACCGAAATCCTTTGCAACTTCATGGACTCTGTATTTATCTCTCGGCATATAATCATTCCTTTCTCTGTGTCTCTTGTTCAAACATTGACAAAAGCTTTTTTGAAAAACCCTCGTCATTTACGGAAATAACGGCAGCCTTTGTGCCGATAGCTTTTGAAAGTTCACCGGTTGAAAAGCCGGCTTTAATTACGGGTATGTTCTTGCCGTCATACGAGCAGGCATGGCGGATTTCCCTTTCGAGCCGTTCGGAAGCTTCAAGGCAAAGAACACAAAGTCTTGCTTTGTTTTTAACAATGCTTTCAATCACGGCGTCATGCCCCGGGGCAAGTCTGCCTGCCCTGCGTGCAAGACCGAAAAGCGAAAGAATTTTTTCATTCACTTTCCCTCATCTCCTCCTCCATTCTGTCATATACCTCTTCGGGAATACGGCAGGAAAGGGCACGTTCAATGCGTCTCGCTTTCCTTGCAAGGGTGAGGCAGGAGGCTTTTTTGCACACATAAGCTCCGCGACCCGCCTTTTTCCCGGTCAGGTCAAGGCTGATTTCATAATCCTCCTCGTCCTCTCCGGTCTTTGTTTTCACAACCCGGACAAGCTCCTTTTTCGGAAACATTTCATTGCAGCCGAGGCATTTGCGCATCGGAACCTTTTTGTTGTGCATAATCAAAACTCCTTTTATTCAGACGCAACAGAGGCTTCACTCAGAGGCTTGATGTCAATTTTCCAGCCGGTGAGCCTTGCGGCAAGGCGGACATTCTGTCCCTTGTTGCCGATTGCAAGCGAAAGCTGGTTATCGGGAACAACAACATGGCAGCTCTTCTGGTTATCCTCATCAACGGAAACCGAAATCACCTGAGCCGGTGCAAGCGATGCTGCAATGTATTCACAGGGATCTTCACTGTAGCGGACGATGTCAATCTTTTCGCCGCAGAGGGTATCAATAATGTTGTTGACACGCTGGCCTCTCTGACCGATGCAGGCGCCGACGGCGTCAACATTCTCATCCTTGCTGAAAACGGCAATCTTTGTTCTTGAGCCTGCTTCCCTTGAAACGGACATAATCTCAACAACGCCGTCATATATTTCCGGAACCTCGGTTTCAAAAAGTCTTTTGACAAGGCCGGGGTGTCTTCTTGAAATGCTTGCATAGCTTGTTGTTCCCTCTTCCTTGATTGAGGCAACATAAACCTTGATGAGCTGACCGGGTCTGAGGTTGTCGTTGGGGAGCTGATCCGCCCTCGGGAAGAATGCGTTGGCTCTGCCGATTTCGATTGTGGCGTCGCCGGTCTCGGTGTCAACCATCTGAACCTTTGCGGTAACAACCTCCTGATATCTGTTCTGGAACTCCTTGGAGGCAAGCTCCCTTTCAGCTTCCCTGATACCCTGACGGATAACGCTCTTTGCGGTCTGTGCAACAATGCGTCCGAACTTTTTCGGGTCAAGGTTAATCTGAATAACCGAACCGACCTGTGCGTTGGGGTCATAGCTCCTTGCTTCCTCAAGGGTCATTTCTGCGGCGGATTCCGCAACCTCGTCAACAACGGCAATGTTGACATATACACTCATGGTCTGCTTTTCGGGGTCAATCTCGCAGACAACATTATCACGGTTTCCATACTGATTTTTTGTTGCGGAGATAATTGCCGCTTTGATTTTGTCATAGATATAATCGGCGGAAATGCCCTTTTCTGTTTCGAGAAGCTTCACAGCTTCAAAAAAATCCTTGTTCATTTTTTATAATCAATCCTTTCAGAAGTTATTACATTTTCAGTGCCGTCATAATCGGGTTTGTTCAAAAGCTGAAATCGTCCAGCTTTATCCATGCGGTTTCCTTTTTTGAAAGGGAAAGACCGCTGCCGTCCTCAAGGCGGACGGTTGCAAGGGAATTGTCATAATCCTCCAGAACACCGGAAAACTCCCGCTTTCCGTCAATCGGGCGGATTGTTCTGAGCTTGACCGGAGCTCCGAGATACTTTTTGAAGTGTTCCTCGCGCACAAGCTCCCGTTCAACGCCGGGAGAGCTGACCTCAAGGCAATATGCCTGTTCAATGAGATCCGCCTCATCCAAAGGAGCATTCAGCGCACGGCTCATTTCAACGCAATCGTCAATGCCGACGCCTCCGTCCTTGTCAATGAAAATCCGCAAAAACCAGCCCGTCCCCTCCTTCAGGAAGCGGATATCCCAGATTTCAAGCCCGAGACTTTCCGCAATGGGTTGAGCGATTGAGCGCACCGCCGAAACGGTGTTTGAGTCCTTTGCCATTTTTTTGCAATACCTCCCAGCCGAACCGTATGCCGCCTCAAAAGGCAACAAATAAGAGCGGACTTCAAAAGCCCACTCTCAGGTTCACAATTCTACCTTGCTTATAATACCACACCTTTCTTCAAATATCAAGCCTTTTTTGAAATAATATTCAGCAGGATCAGCGCACCCGCCGCAGAAAGAAAACGGTCTGACACATATAGATTCAACAAACTTTGCTTTCGGCAAAACTTACTGATGCAAGATTACCCGTCCCTTTTCGTTGAAAAAGGTCGCAGAATATGTTATACTCTGACAGGAATCAATGCCGGATTCGGGGTGAAGAAAAGTGAAAAAGCCTGAAAAAAAAGACCTTTTTATCGGCGTGGCAGTTGTTTTTCTTATCGCCGCCGCCATATCATTGCGCTATTTCGGCAGATATACCTCCGACAGCACTACAATTACACTCGGTGTTCTGCGCAGCGCAATATATATTTTCCTCATGGTTGCATGGGGTCTTTCAATCCGTGTCAGAATTATTCACACTCAGATCAGACGATATCTTTTGTCAGTCTCCTCCCTTATCATTTTCTGGCTCATTATCAGAACGGTGAAATACCATTTTGTTTCCGGCGAAGACGCTCAGCGCTATTTATGGTATCTTTACTATCTGCCGATGCTGTTCATTCCGCTCATGGCGGTTTTCATTGCCCTTTCGCTCGGAAAAAGCGAAAACTTCCGTCTGCCGGGTCTCACCAAGCTTTTGTATATTCCTTCCGTCTTGCTCTTTTTGGCGGTGATCACAAACGACCTTCATCAATTTGTTTTTTCGTTCCCCGAAGGTTCGGTCTTTTCGGACGCAAACAGCTCCTATGCCGCAGGCTACTATATAATAGCGGTCTGGATTGCTCTTTGCTCCGCCGCTGCATTTATAACAATGATTTTCAAATGCCGTCTTCCGAAAAGCGAGACTTTTTTGTGGCTTCCGACTGTTCCCATGCTCATGATGATTATATACGGATTTCTTTACAATATGAAATTGCGCTGGTTCTTCTTGCTTGCGGGCGATTTCACGGTGTCCGTATGTCTGCTGACGGTGGCCGTTTTTGAAAGCTGCATCGACTGCGGTCTCATTCAGTCAAACACGGGATATGAGGCTCTTTTCTCTGTGTCGGAAATAAAAGCTCAGATAACGGACGAAAGCTTTGAGCCGCGTTTTTCCTCTGCCCTTGCCCGCAGATTTTCCAAGGAGACGCTGAAAAAAGCGAGCACCGCTGCGCTTCGCCTTGACAGCGGAACTCTGCTCAAAAGCAGCAAGCTTCGCAACGGCTATGTTTTCTGGCAGGAAGATATCTCGGAGCTTACAAAGGTTATCAGCGAGCTTGAGCTGATTCAGGAGGAGCTTAGGGATACGGGCGACATCCTCAAGGCCGAAAGCGAACAAAAGGCTCATTGGCTGCAGATTACGGAAAAAAACCGGCTCTATGATCTCGTTGAAAAGCAGACCGCCTCTCAGGTTGCTCTTCTGCGCAGTCTGCTGCTTGAGCTGAAAGGAACCGATGACCGAAAGACCGCACAGCATCTGCTCGGAAAAATTGTTGCTGTCGGAACATATATCAAGAGGAAAAGCAACCTTGTTTTCATTGAAAACCAAAAGAAAAGCGTTTCAGTCGGAGAGCTGCGCCTTTGCCTGAATGAAACGGCGGCGAACCTGAAGCTCTGCGGCGCCGAATGCCGTGCGGTGCTGAATCTTGAAAACCCGCTCTGCGCAGAAAATGCAAACTTCATCTATGACCTTTTTGAGGCCGTGATTGAAAAAAGCCTTGATTCGCTCAGTTCGCTTCTGATTTTTGCCGAAGAGGACACTGACCTCATCCGCATTAACATCTGCGCTTCCTGCAAAGAGGACTTGTTCTGCCTTGGCGAAAGCTTTCCCGGACTTTCGGTTCAGTGCGATGATGACGGGCTCATCTATCTCTTTGCAGAGTGCAGAAAGGACAGTGACGGCCGATGAGAATTATCAAGGAGAGCTTTGACAATCTTCCGATAGGCATCTGCTTTTTTGATTCACGGGGTATTATCCGACTTATCAACAAAAAGATGTTGTCAATCGGTTGCATTCTGCTTGACGGAGGATTTCAGACGCTCCGGGAGCTGCGTTCGGCACTTCAGTCTCTACCGGAAAGTGTCCGTGCGCTTGACGAAAAAAACAGCCTTTTCAGCTTTCCCGGTGATGTAATTCTGAAGTATGATGAACGTCTTGTTATTGACAAAAATAACAACAGCTTCACTCAGGTCACCTTTTCCGATGTTTCGGAGCTTTTTTCAAGACAACGGGAACTGAAAGAGGAAAACGAACGCCTTGAAAACGCAAACCGCCGTGCAAAACAGCTTTATGACAATATGGCTCAGATTGTCCGGGAGGAGGAAATCCTTTCAATGAAGATGCGTGTCCACGATGACATCGGTCACAGCATCCTTGCCGCAAGAAAAGCCCTCCTCAACGACGCAAGCATAGAGGAAATACATTCAAGCGCTTCCACCTGGGAAAGTTCGATTGCCCTTTTGAACCATGCAAACAATATGCCCGATGAAACCGACGACCTTGAATATGCAAAGGAAAGGGCGGCAATGCTCGGCGTAAGCGTCATTGAAAGCGGAGATTTCCCGACAGAAAAATCCGCACGAAAGATTTTTTCAATTGCCGTTCGCGAATGTGTAACAAACTGCGTCCGCCACGCCGGCGGAAACTGCGTCTTTGCCTTTGCGTTCAGCGACCATGAACACCACAGACTTAAAATTACAAACAACGGCGAACCGCCCGAAAGAGAGATTACCGAAGGCGGCGGACTTTCTGCGTTGAGGAAGCGCATTGAAAAAACAGGCGGAACAATGGAAATTAAAAGCCTTCCGCTCTTTGAGCTTCACATAACACTCAATCGCACAGGAGGAAAACCATGATAAATGTTATGATTGTTGAGGATCAGAAGATGATCCGATCTCTTCTTGAAAGCTATATTGAAAAGGAGCCGGGCTACCGGGTTGTTTCCTCCGTTGCCGGGGCGAACCGGGCACTTGAGCTTTGCGACGAAATCAAGGTTGACCTCATTCTTATGGATGTTCAGACCGAGCACAGGGAAAACGGTCTTTCTGCCGCAGCAAAAATCAAGCAGAAATTTCCGCAGATAAAAACGGTGATTGTTACCTCCCTTGTTGACTATGATGTTTTGAAAAAGGCGAAAAAGCTCGGTGCGGACAGTCTCTGGTATAAAGACACCGATGAGGCAACACTGATGGACATTGTCCGGCGCACCGTTTCGGGCGAGCATATTTTTCCCGATTCCCCTCCGGAGGTGGAAATCGGAACGGCAAAAAGCACGGAATTCACAAAAACCGAACTTGTTGTTCTTCGCCACCTTGTGCGCGGGCTTTCATACAGCCGTATAGCCGAAGAAATGGGCATTGAGGTCACAACAGTCAAATTCCATGTGACAAACATGCTTCAAAAAACCAACTTTAAAAACAAGCTTCAGCTTGCACTTGCTGTCAGCGATGCAAAGTTTATTGCGGAGCTTGCCGAATAATAATACATCACCTGCCTGCACCCTGAAAATGCAAACAGGTGATATTTTTTTGCGAACGGTTCTGACGGTGTCACCGCCCTTCCCGACATTTTTACGAAACATCCCGAAAAAAAAGCATCGGTCAGGCAGCGGTTATTGCTTTCTGAAAAGGTTTTCCTTGCAAAAAGTTCGATTCAAGACAAAAGCTGATTTTCTTAAATTTTTTTAAAAAACTGTACCATTGTATAGGGAATTTGATTCAAAAAAAAGGTATAATTCAGGTGAAAAACGGCTGGAAGGAAGGTGGTATTATGCGAAGAATTGTGCTTGATATGCAATGCGCTCTTTTTGCTGATGCAATTTCGCAGGCACTGACGGGCAGCGAGATCGACTTTGAGCCATTGCTCAGCGAAAGTCCGAACGACACTGTTGCGCTTTGCAAATCAAGCAATGCCTATGCAATCATTTTGGAGATTGCGGGATACCCTCCCAGAAGGCTTGAGGAAAGGCTGGTGCTTTGCGAAGAAATCAGAGCCAATGCTCCGGGCTGCAAACTTGTTCTTCTTGTTGACGAAAAGGCGGACGAAGCACTCGCCGCAAAGGTCAGGCAGGCAAAAAAGGACGGTCTTGTTGATAACTTTATATACGCATCTGTCTCACCTACATACCTTTCGGCTGTTATTGACGCACTTTAATCAAAAACTAACGACTATTAATTCAAAGGAGTTTTTTTCTATGGGACTTATCAAAGCGGCTTTGGGTTCAGTCGGAGGCGTTTTAGCCGATCAATGGAAAGATTATTTCTATTGTGATTCGCTTCCGAACGATATACTAATGCGCAAAGGACAAAAGAGAGTCAGCTCGCGTTCCTCCAACACGAAAGGGAGCGACAACATCATCTCCAACGGCAGCGGAATTGCCGTTGCGGACGGCCCGTGCATGATCATCGTTGAGCAGGGCAAGGTTGTTGAATTTTGCGCCGAGCCGGGCGAATTCACCTATGACACCTCAACAGAGCCGAGCATCTTTTCCGGTTCTTTCGGCGAAAGCATTAAGCAGACATTCATAACAATCGGAAAGCGCTTCACCTATGGCGGCTACACCGGAAATGATCAGCGCATTTACTACTTCAACACCAAGGAGATAATCGGAAACAAATTCGGAACGGCTAACCCCATCATGTTTGAGGTTGTCAATAAGCGCATCGGAATCAGCAGAACCGTTCAGGTTCGCTGCAACGGCGTTTATACATATGTTATCACGGATCCGCTGCTTTTCTACACAAGGCTTTGCGGAAATGTTGAAACCGAGTTCACAAGAGAGCAGATTGACGATCAGCTCAAAACCGAGTTCATTGACGCTTTGCAGCCCGCCCTCGCCGCTCTCGCCGAACAGGAGCTTCGACCGGCTCAGATACCCGGCAAGGCAAACGAGCTCAAAAAAGCCATGAACGAAACGCTCAGACAGGAGTGGATTGAAAACAGAGGTATTTCCGTCGGAAAAATAGCGCTCAACCCGATAACCCTGACCGAAGCGGACATGAAGAAGATCAATGAGCTTGAGGACGCGGCAAATGTCAGCACAAATCCGTTCATGATGGCCGGAGCCATGACGAACGCCACGGCGGATTCGATGAGAGACGCCGCCGGAAATTCTGCCGGCGCAATGACGGGCTTCATGGGCATGGGTATGGTCGGCATGGGCGGACAGGGCGGCTTCGGCGCTGCTCAGAACCTCTATAACTTAGGCATACAACAGCAGCAAGCCCAGCAACAGGCTCAGCAGCAGGCTCAGCAGCAGGCGGCTCCCGCAGCCAACCCGAACGCCTGGAAGTGCTCTTGCGGCGCAACTGTCAGCGGAAACTTCTGCCCGGAATGCGGCAGCAAAAAGCCTGCACCCCAGCCTGCCGCCGATTCATGGAAATGCTCCTGCGGCGCAACCGCCAACGGCAATTTCTGCCCGGAATGCGGTTCAAAAAAGCCTGCCGAAGCAGACGGCTGGACCTGTTCGTGCGGTGCGGTCAACAAAGGCAGGTTCTGCCAGAACTGCGGCGCAAAGAAACCTGAGGGTGCTCCCCTTTACCGCTGCGACAAATGCGGCTGGGAACCTGAGGATCCGAAAAATCCGCCAAAATTCTGCCCGGAATGCGGCGATCGATTTGATGATAACGATATTAAATAAAACCACAAAGGAGTTGTTATTATGGGACTTTTTGACAAAAAATACTGCGATGTATGCGGAGAAAAAATAGGCCTGCTCGGAAACAGAAAGCTTGAGGACGGGAACCTCTGCAAGGACTGCGCAAAAAAGCTTTCTCCGTTCTTCAGCGAAAGAAAACAGTCAACCGTTGCGGACATCAAGGAACAGCTTGCATACCGTGAGGAAAACGAGCGCCGGCTTGATTCCTTCCGTCCCACCCGGACATTCGGCGAGAACATGAAGGTCTATATCGACGATATGGCCGGAACTTTCATTGTCACAAGAATGAGCAACTGGAAGAGCGAAAATCCGGACATCATCGGCCTCAATCAGGTCACCTCCTGCAACCTTGACATTGATGAGGACAGAGACGAGATTTTTTATAAGGACGAAGAGGGCAACACAAGGTCATATACGCCTGCCCGTTATGAGTACAAATATGAATTCTTCGTTGTTATCAATGTCAGTTCGCCCTGGTTCTCCCAGATAAAATTCTCGCTCAACCCCTACAACCGTCCGGACAGCCGCTATACGGAGCTTTACCGTGAATTTGAACGCATGGGTAACGAGCTTTGTGCCGCTCTCATGAGACAGGGTACGGCCGCTTACGGAGCACCTCAGGCTGCATACGCCGCTCAGGCTCCTTACGGCGCACCCCAGGCTCCTTAT
>JAEDHZ010000241.1 GCA_016292705.1 Clostridiaceae bacterium | reverse complement strand
GGAACGGCAAAATTTTTTACACTTCTATTACTTCTTTATCGCACATCAGTAAAATGATGAGGTGTTTCGCATATGGATATAGGTAACAACATGAGCGGTAATTCCGACTACAGATATTTTAACGGAGCAGACTCTTTTTTGGACAGTTCATATTTTAGTAAAAAGTTGATTAAAAAGCGCTTTCGTCTGGAATATGAAAAGGGAGAAACAATAATTGAGCCCGATAGTGTAGTTGATGATTGCTTCTTCATTGAAAGCGGTAGTGTAATCGTATATGAGATAATAAAAGGAAAACGCAAGATATTCGATAGTTTTTCCGCAGGCTCTTTTCTTCTCTGTGAGCACATCCTTTTTGAGCATCTCTGTTCATATTTCTTTGAAGCTCGTGAGAAAACGGTTGTATACTCCATATCCATGGTAAAGGTTCGCCAGCTTTTGATGAACGACAAAAAGTTTTTGCAGTCGCTTTTTGCTCAGCAAACGAGAAATTGCCTTGTGCGTGAAGACCTTTTGAGGAAATCAATCTCCCATAATGCCGGTTGGCTTGTGTGCGATTTTCTGATAACAATGGCGCTACGAAACGGACAAAACGAGGACGGGATAGTATATCTGGCTGATCGTCTGACGCAAAAGCAGATTGCAGACATGCTTTTTATGAACCGCGTAACCTGCTTCCGAGAGCTTCACTATCTTGAGGATATCGGACTTATTGATATGCAGACAAACCGTATCGGAATAAAGAACCTATCCGGACTTGTTGCTTATAAGGAAGAATGTGAGGAACCCAAATAATATGGATAGGTACTCTCGCCAAATTGCTTTTTCGGGAATAGGCTTTGACGGACAGAAGAAGTTGCTGTCCTCGAGTGTTGCCATTGTCGGACAGGGAGCCTTGGGTACATCATCCTCGTCGTTTCTGGCGAGGTCGGGAGTCGGAAGGCTTATATTGATTGATTATGACCGGGTTGAATTGAGCAACTTGCAAAGGCAGAGCCTGTTTGAGCAGAATGATTTAGGCAGGCTGAAAGCAGAATGTGCCAAATCGCACCTCCTGAGGATAAATCCAGAAATTGAAATTGAGTCTGTATGTGAAAAGCTGACTGATGAAAATGCGCAATCTCTTCTCGGAAGTGCGGAGCTTGTAATTGATGCTACCGATAATCTTGTGGCAAGAGAATGCATCAACTGCTTTTGTGTAAAAAACTCAATACCGTGGATTTACGGCGGAGTTGCCGGAAGCGAGGGTATGACGATGAACATTCTGCCCGGGCACGCCTGCTTCAAATGCCTGATGCCCAGAGAAGCGCCGAAGAAGGAAGACTGCGCAGACGCAGCGTCAAGGGGAATCATAAGCACGATTCCCTCGTTCATTTCTTCAATTCAATGCACCGAAGCAATAAAAATCTTGATTTACGGTCCGGAACACCCGAGTGTGCAAAAGAATCTTATCTATGTGGATTTGTTTTCGAACATATTTGAACAGCACGAAACAGAGGCACTCCCCGGCTGCAGTGTCTGCGGAAGAACAGGAGGATGACAATGTCAAGCACCGTTGAAAAAATGTTAGAGTTTATTAAGAGCAGAACGGGAACCGCAATGCCCGAAACAGTAAGCGGTGAAAGCGTTATGCAGGATGAAAAGGGCTATGTGTTTCTGAAGCTCTCAATATCAGTGCATAAGGACATTATTACTCAGGCAGGCTATTATGCCTCGGAGGAAATCCCCATTGACACCGCCGCGGCAATGGCTGCCGTCACCGTGCTTATGAAGGACAAGGCTATTATGGCGGCAGCACTTCTCGGCACAAAGGACATTGAAGATGCGTTGGAATTTGACGATGTCGCCCGTGCAGAAAACGAACAGGCAATAAAAATTGCGGAGATGATGATGAAAGAATGCCTTCGCAACTACTCCGCAAAGTATAATGCTGCAAGAGAGGACCGGTTGAAAAAGCGCGCCGAGTGTTGAATTGGTGTAGAAATCTGAACTTTTATTTTTGGAAAGTCAGGTTCTACACCAATTTTTTGTTGTAAAAGCAACGCTTTTCGGCTGTTTTTACAAATTCACCCAATTGGACAAATTTTGCATTAAATCTGAAAAACAGATAAGAATTTATGAAAGGACAAGAGATTTGAACCTGCAACCTTCAAGGCAAATGCTCGAAAAGCATTGATTTTTCAAATTATTTTCTGTACGGTCTGGAGATTTATAATTGTTATTTCTGTGCGGGCGGCTGCTGTTATAGAAGCTTATATATTCGTCGACACATTTTAGAAACTCCCGTTCAGAACGATATACTCTTCGATGCAACTCTTCTTTCTTGCGGTAAAAAATGCCTTGCAACCGTACCCCTTGATTTGCAACCGAGGGTGTCCGTTTGCAACCGTGCCACCTTATTTGCAACCATGAGGGGAAATTCTATCAATATATGATTTCCTTTCCAGAAAAACCGCCCATTTTGGGCGGTTTCTCGACAGACTGAGGTTGCGCATACTCTTTATGCGCAACCTCCTGTTTTGCATTATAGCATAACTGCCTCCACGGAAGGAGGTCAGTTATGTCCGGTTCAGTAAGCCCTCTCCCCTGGACCGGAAACAAGGGGTGTATCTACACGATTTGCTGTT
>JAEDHZ010000240.1 GCA_016292705.1 Clostridiaceae bacterium | reverse complement strand
CCTCCGTGCGGAAACAAACCGCAATAATAATTTGCACTGAAAAAGCGAACAATATAATCGGAAAATCAAGCCGAAAAAAGCAAAAAAGCCATAAACCGCATTCCTATGCGATCTATGACTTTTTGTTAAAAACAGGTTTATTCATTCGGGGTAAGCAATGCAACAGCCTCAAGGAACTGGCTGTCGGTTTCAATGTCATCCGCTTCATTATTCAGAACGGATTCCTTGTCAGGAATAAGCCCCACAGCATTGAAACTCTCACTTTTGTATGGCTTTGCAATTCCTACGGAAAGCAAAACTGCATTTCCGTCCGAAAGTCTGAATGCTTTCGGAACAAGAGCAATGCCCTTTGTTTTTGTGCCGACGAGAGTTCCTTTTGAAAAATCCCGGATATTGCAGGCAAAAAGTTCCGCCGCCGCTCCGGTTTTTTCATCAACAAGGACAGCAGTCGGCAAACCAACCTCTCCGGCTGTTGTTGCAAATTTTTCAACAACATTGCCTTTGCTGTCAAAAACAGTTGCCGCAGGAACACCGGAGTCATTGACGGGAACAAAAACATCCAGAGCATCCATAGCGTTTTTATAATTGGTGCTTGAATTGTTCCTGACATCTACTACCAATGCACTGACCTTTGATGAAGTCAAAGATGTTACAGCGGAGTTCACCTGATTGGCTGTTGTTGAATAGAACTCCGATATTTTAATATATCCGACATTTCCGTATACTTTTGAAAAAACGGAGCGTGCCTCATAGCCTTTGACGATATTGACCGTTGTTTCAGTCTGATTGCGCTTATATGTGATATTTACCGCTGTGAGCTTATCTCCCTCAAGTTTTGCGGATAGCTCATCAAAATTGCTTGCATCAAGCATTATTCCGTCAAAAGCGATAATGATATCGCCCTTTTTCAAACCAACGCTCTGTGCAGGCGAACCGTTGTAGACAGCCGTTACTCTTATTCGGTTATCGGCTGTTTTCTCGCTTTTTATTCCGATGCCGTACATATTTCCCTGTGTCCCGGAAACATATTCGGCATATTCATCAGCTGTCATGAACCTTGAAAAGGGATCTTTCAGCCCGGAAACATACCCCCCGACAAGCGCCGCTTTCAATCTTGCTTCATCGCTTCCGAGATAGTAGTTATTCTTTATCACTCCGTCAAGCTCATCCAGAACCTCGTACCGTTCAAGCTTTTCCGGCAACCCTTTCAGAATGCTGTTATACTCCCTGTTAACAATGCTCATCGTTATTGAGCTTGAAACGGCAACGGCAAGAATCAGCAAGCCGACAGCAAGCCCCAACGAAATCTTTCTGTTCATATTATCTCCCCTGAAAAACCAAAGGGACGGCAACAATCGGCAATCCCTTTGAGTAATATGTTATTTTACGGTTTTGAAACATAGTTTGCAGGGTTCTGCTTTTCTCCGTTATACCGAATCTCAAAATGAAGATGCGGTCCGGTGGAATTACCCGTACTGCCGACAGTTGCAATCTGCTGTCCTTTTGAAACCTGCTGACCGGTTTCAACGCAGAGGCTTGCGCAGTGACCGTATACGGTTGAGAAACCGTCTCCGTGGTCAATAACAACATAACGACCATATCCGGTTGTTCCCCAGACGGCTGCAATGACAACCCCTGCACGGGAGGCATAGATGGGTTTTCCGTATACACCGCTTGCAGAGATGTCCATACCGCCATGGAAACTCCATCCGGAAATTGAAGCACTTCTGTTGCCGTACGGACTGCTTATATAGCAATCAATTTTTCCGAGCGGCCAAGCCCAGCTGTCATTGCACTGATACACCTTTCCACCGGAAACGGTCTGATTGTTTGAACCGGAGGACGGAGAACCGGCTGAAACAGTGGTTGAGGCAGGGTCATTGTTTGAAGCATAAAGCGTTGTTCCCTGAGTTGTCGGAACCTCGGATGCTTGATAGTTGAGGATAATCGACTCAATTTCCTTATCGGCAGCCAGACGTTCAGCTTCAAGATTCCTGATGTAGTTTTCATAAACTGCACTGCTCTTGTCAAGCTGAGCAATATAGCTTTCAACATCGGCGTAATCTTTTTCAAGATCCCTGACCGCCTGTTCATACTCGCTCTTCTTTATGTTGAGCTGCGCTTTGCTTTCGATGCACTCTTTTTTGTTTTCAATTGCCTCATTCTGCTTTTCGCTGAGTTTGTTTTCTTCCTTTTCAAGCTTCGACTTTGTCTTTTTGAGAACAGCAACCTCGTCTTTGAACCTGTCGATAACCGCCCTGTCGTTCTCGCTCATACGCTTCATCATTTCAAGTCTTGTCAGAAATGAAGCAAGGCTGTCGGCACCCATAAGTATTTTAAGGGCAGAAACATTGCCTGTCACATAAGCTGCACGCATCTTTTGCGAAAGCTGAGTTTTTGAACTCTTGATGCTTTCGGTCGTTTTTTTAATCTGCTGTGTGGCAATAGCAATTTCATCATTGATGACATCAATGTCGGTGTTAATCTGTTTGAGCTCCTTTTCAAGAGCTGAAATCTCGGAATCGAGAGCTTCAACCTGCGACTTCAGATTGTTTGCTTTTTTTTCGTTTGAGGCTATCTGACTCTTTAAAGCGTCAAGATATTCCTGCTGAGCCTCTTTTTTTCCTTTCAGCTCG
>JAEDHZ010000239.1 GCA_016292705.1 Clostridiaceae bacterium | reverse complement strand
ACTCCGCTCTGGAAGCTGCTTGATGTCACTGGCTTCAAGGATATGGAGCGTTGCCTTTTCCTCGGATTTACCGACGGTGAAAAGGGTTATTCGGCAAATGTTGCAAAGAACATTCGCCGTATCGCAAAGAAGTACGGAGCAATGAGCCTCACATCGTTTGTCTGCAAGAGCTGGGAAAAGGGCCGTTTCAACGATCCGTATCTCAGAGATACCCTCATGGACTTCGGTGTTACCACAGATACTCTTGAATGTACCGTAAACTGGTCAAACATGGCGCAGGTTCACGCCGATGTCCGCAAGGTCTGCAAGGCTTTGCCGAACACCATTGTCACCACTCACATGTCGCATTGCTATCCGCAGGGCGCTAACCTTTACTTCATCTTCCTGACAAAGATGTCCTCATCAGAGGAGTTCAAGGCTTATCACACAAGCATCCTTGATGCAATCCAGAAATCCGGTGCGGCAATCAGCCATCACCACGGAGTCGGAAAGATGTTTGCTCCGTGGCTTGAGGGCAGTCTCGGAAGAACGGAATTCGGCGTGTTCAAAGCTCTCAAGGATTATTTCGACCCGAAGTACAACATGAATCCGGGCGGAACAATCGGCCTCGACCTCAAGGAAGAGGAAAAGCGTTTCATGCGTGACGATATCAGATAACAGTGAAAATCAAAGGCGGCTCACAAGGGTGTTTCCCCGGTGAGCCGCTTTTTCGGTGTAGTTATTGTTTTTTGCGCAACTGTTCAATCTTTTCAATGAGCCAGAAGCGTATTTCATACTTAGGCTTGCTTTCCACCAGTGCTTGTCCGCCGTCGGAAAGGACATCGGAAAGCTCCTGCCTTTTTTCTGCAGCCGGAAGGCAAAGCGGCGGAAACATCACACACCACCAGTTTTTGCCCTTTCCCTCGCCGATTACAACACGAAGCGCATCGTATTCCCCGGCAGGCAGGGTAAAGTTTTCGTATGTTCTTGTCGGGAAGTTGCTTTTTCCGACTGAGACGCAGACACTATAGTTCTTTCCGTTTTCTCGGATTGTTTTTTCTGCGGTCTGCAAAAAGCTTTGAAGGTTTTTGCAGGCTGCCTGTTCTGCGCCGTCCTTTGTTGAACCGGAGGAAAAGACCTCCTTTCCTTGGAGCAGAAGTGCATCCCGTACCTTGAGCTTCAGCTGCTGGTCTTCTGATGAATCGGAGTTTGCAATAACATGAAGCCGGAAAACATTCCTGCGGACAGTTTTGCAGTCCTTTTCAAAGGATGAAAGACTGCCGGAAAAGATTATTGCAAGCACCATGGCTGCAAAACAGGATATTTCAAGAATAAGAGCTTTGTTGTTTTTCATTTCTATGTACCTCGCCGTTATGATTGCCGCCCTTGGCGGCTCATTCAAAGTCTTGGTTCAGCTTGAGCTTTTTATTCAGCTGCCAGTACAAAAAAACGCAGAGATAAACGGCGAAGATTGAAAGCAAAAACCAGCAAAAGCTGAAACGGGGACAGACCTGACCGAGAATATTTCCCGGCAAGGAAGAATAATCCCAGACATTCAGCTTAAAAATAAGATTGGCAACAACGCCGACAACGAATTCGGCGATGGTGATAACAAGGCAGCCGATTAGACCGCGCAAAACGAATGAACGGGTGCGCAAGGAAAGGTTGATGAAGTAAAGCATGCTGAAAACAGCACCGCCGGTGAGGAACATTGTCCAATGCGTGTGCCGGCGGAAGATTATCTCAATGAGGCAATACATTATGCTCCCGATGCAGAAAATGATTGTGTATTCAATTATCCTTCTTTTATATAAGCTCATTGTTTTTCACCCGAATTTATTGTTGAAAAAAAGGCTGAAATTATTAAAGGATAATGTTTCAAATATCGGGAAAGAAAAAGTATGACACAAAATCGCATCTCAGAATTTATGACCGGCATAAAGCCAAAAGTTTTGTCGTAAGTATTGACAAACAGATTCATTTGTGAATAATATTCATATATAGCCGTGGCATTGTTTTCCGGCTGTTGAAAAGCAGAAATCTCCGGATGTTTTTCGGAGTGCATTGATACCGAAAGGGGGTAAATACTAATGGATACATTTGAAAAAGTCAGCGACATTATCGGCAAAAGGTTTGAACTGAGCGAAACAAAGATTACCGCAGACACAACCTGGGAGGAAATCGGAGCGGACAGTATCGATCTTGTTGACCTGATTTCAGAGCTTGAGGATGAGTTTGATATCAGTATTCCCGATGATTCGATTGAGGATCTCAAAACTGTCGGTGATGTTGTGAACCTCATTGACGAGATGTAATGGGCTTTACCGCCGAAAAAATGCGTAATTAAGGGTCTGCGCTGAGAATGTGGCAGACCCTGTTTTTTGTTTCAGTGTTTTTCCTGAAATACTCTGAAAATTGCGATGCACAAATCCTGACTGTATATTTTCCGTCAAATAACACCGTTTGTTCCGATGATGCTGAATCGCTTGCTTTTGAAAAAAGCTCATCAGAATTTGCGCTTCGTAAAGAGTATCACTTGTTCAGAGCATATATTGCAAGATTCAGATATCCTGCAAAGGTTACCCAAAGAATATACGGTATAAGAAGAATACCTGCCGCTGTGTCTGTTCTGTAAAAGTTCAGGAACATGATGAGAATGATTATCCACAGCGCAA
>JAEDHZ010000238.1 GCA_016292705.1 Clostridiaceae bacterium | reverse complement strand
GTCAACAAAACGCAACTCAACGCAAAGGCTGTCTGTGAGCGTTGCAGCAATGCTTTCATCGCTTTCAAGGTTTGCGCCGTTTCGCATTGCGTTGAGGCCGACTGTGCGGTAAAGAGCGCCGGTATCAATATAGATAAAGCCAAGCTCCTTTGCCGCAGCTTTTGAAATTGTGCTTTTTCCTGCGCCTGCAGGACCGTCGATTGCAATGTTTATCATTTTTTCCGTCTCCTTTTTGTGTTTGTTACTTTGCGGCGCAAAGACCGGCAAGGTGCCCTGTTGAAAAGGCTATCTGAAGATTAAAGCCGCCGGTATAAGCGTCAACATCAATGACCTCGCCGGCAAAGAAAAGCCCGTTGACAAGCTTTGACTGCATTGTTTTCGGATCAATCTGCTTTGTGTCAACTCCGCCTCTTGTAATTATTGCTTCCTCGACAGGTCTTTTTCGCAGAACGGTAACCTTGAGGTCTTTGAGAACATTGACGAGCCTTGCCCTTTGTTCTCTCGTCACCTGGTTGACCTTTGTTGAGGGCTTGATGCCCGTCAGGCGGACAATAACGGGAACAATCTTTTTCGGCAGCAGCTTGTCCAGAGCATTGATGAAGTTTTTGTTTGAACACTCAAGGAAGTCACGCTGAACTCTTGCGTCAAGCTGTTCGTATGAAAGCGCACTCTTGAGGTCAATATGTATTTCATATTTTCCGGGCTTAATGTCTTTGAGGTGTGCGCTTGCGCTGAGAATAACGGGTCCCGAAACACCGAAGTGAGTGAAAAGCATTTCCCCGAAATCACGGTAGACCTCACGGTAATTCTCCGTGTTTATTACACTTATCTCAATGTTGCGAAGCGACAGGCCCTGAAGGTCGGAGCAAAAGCCCTCGTGGCAGACAAGGGGAACGAGTGACGCAGTGGGTTCAATTATATTATGTCCTGCCTGCTTTGCAAATTCATAGCCGTCTCCGGTTGAGCCGGTGAGCGGATATGAAACGCCTCCGGTTGCAACAATAACGCTGTCGCAAATAAATTTTTCTCCGCTTTCAAAAACCGCACCGAGAATTGTTCCGTCCTCAATGATGAGAGATGAGACTCTCTCATGAATGATTTTTGCTCCGTTTTGACGGGCGTTGCGGACGAGTGCATCAACAATGTCGCTGGCTTTATCGGAAACGGGAAAAACACGGTTGCCCCGTTCAACCTTGAGTTCAACGCCGAGCGATTCAAAAAGCTCCATTGTGTCAGCCGGCATAAAACGGGAAAACGCACCGCTCAAAAACCGTCCGTTGCCCGGAACGGCAGCAACAAGCTCATTGAGCATTGTGCAGCAGTTGGTAACATTGCAGCGTCCCTTTCCGGTTATCATGACCTTGCGTGCCGGGCGTTCGTTGCGTTCGGCAACAGTGACATCGGCGCCGTTTTTTGCCGCCTCTGCCGCTGCAAGAAGTCCGGCAGCACCGCCGCCTATAACTAAAACCTTTTTGTTCATTATTCCCTTTCCTTTCGGTGCCGTAATCAAACCTCACTGATTATACACTGATATACTTTGTTTTTCAACCGGCAATTGTTGTCAATCGGCGGTTTTTGCATTGCGTTTTCTCATTGATGCTCCGGGTTTTTGTTCATTATACGGTGCATCTGATTTTTTTTCAATGTTAATGTTGTAAAATTTTAAAAAAAGATAAACCTTTAATTGACAAAAACATTCCAATATGTTAAAATCCGGTGTATTCGGAATCAATTGAAAACTAATATAATAGATCTGGAAATGCAATGAAAACGAAAAAATTCAACACAAAAAATCTCGGAACGGGATTCTTATATTTTTATATCCACTTTGTTACAGAATTAGTCTGCTTTTATGTTCTGAGCCGTTATGTGGAAAGTGCTCCCGTCACATGGCTTATTGCTTTTGTCTATGATTTGCTGGCGTTTGCACCGCAGTCAATTATCGGCTATGTCAGCGATAAGTTTGGGAAAATCTCATTCGGGCTTATCGGGTCGGTGATGTTGGCGGTCGCTGTGATTTTGCAGGAATATACATCATGGACATTCGTGTCCCTGGCGATTTTATGCTTAGGCAATGCCTGCACTCATGTCAATGGGGCTGAGGTCACCTTGCGGACATCAAACGGCAGTCTTTCGCACAGCGCTATTTTTGTTTCGGGCGGTTCCTTTGGTGTCATTTCCGGAAAACTGTTGGGTGCGGCTGCTGCACCGGCATGGCTGATTCTGGTTATGATTGCAACGGTTATTCCTTTTGTTCTGCTTGCGCAGACACATCTCAAAGACGGGAACGCAGACAACACTCCTGCGTGTCGGGCGTTTCAATACAGTAATCCCAAGGTTAATAGATACCTGATCATTTTTCTCGCTGTGCTTGTTGTTATCGTGCGCGGATATATGGCATACGGCATTCCAATCTCCTGGAAGAAAACAACGCTGCAAACCGTCATGCTGTTTGTGTTCATGGGAATCGGAAAAGCATTGGGCGGCATTCTGGCAGATCTGTTTGGTGTCAGAAAGGTGGCAATCCTGAGCGTTTTGGTTGCACTGCCCTTTCTTCTGCTTGGAGACAACAATATGTTTGTTTCCCTTGTCGGCGTAATGTTCTTCAGCATGACCATGTCTGTGACGCTTGCCGTTTTGGTTTCGGTGTTGCCAAAAAC
>JAEDHZ010000237.1 GCA_016292705.1 Clostridiaceae bacterium | reverse complement strand
TTGCTCCTTTCGGCTTCAAACAGAAGCCTTTTATATAGCTACCGGAGATTATCTGCGGTGGTTTCTTTGTCGAAATAAATATAGTTAATTTTGCTAAAAGTTACCTAAAAGAAATCCTTAATTATAGCTTAATTTTCAAAAAATCACCGGTTATTCTTTTGTTGGTATCGTAAAGGAGAACTGGGTATACATTCCCTCAACACTTGAGGCAGTAATATCTCCGTCGTGCATGTTTATAATTGTTTTGACAATATATAATCCGAGACCGACGCCCTTGACATCAAAGCTTCGTGATTTATCAACCTTATAGAAGCGTTCAAAAATCCGTGAAATTTCCTCGTTTGAAACTCCGGCGCCGGTGTTTCGGATTGTTACACGGGTTTTCTTTCCGAAGTTTTCGCAAAAGACGGTGATTGTTCCGTTTTCCGGTGTGAACTTAACTGCGTTGTCAAAGAGATTATATATTACCTGCTGAACAAGATCTTTGTCCGCATAGGCGGTGACGGGAGTCATATCCTCAAAGCCGCTGATGTTGATGTGCTTTTCCTCAATACGCCTTTCAAAGCTCAAAAGAGTGTCAAAAATCTGCTTTGAAATATCATATTCAACCGGCGAAAGCGCAACCTCTCCGGCTTCGATTTTTGAAAGGTTCAGCATTGAAACAACTATTCTTGCAAGTCGCTTGACCTCGCTTGAAACCGTCTGAAGATAGCGGCGTTGCTGATTCTCCGGAATTGTTCCGTCAATAATACCGTCAATGAAGCCGCCGATAGTGGTCATTGGTGTTTTAAGTTCATGGGAAACATTTGCAATGAAGCTCTTTTGCGCCTCCTCGTTAACGGCAAGCTCATCAGCCATTTTATTGAGGGCTTTTGCGAATGCACTAAAATAGCCACGCTTATAGTTTTCGTTTGCTCTATGGTCAAATTCTCCCTTTGCAAAGTGCTTTGTTAATTCCTCCATCTCGTCAAGAGGAATTGCAATTCCCTTGCAGAGCTGATAAATTGCCATTGAGCTGATACCGAGAAGGACAATTGATGTGATAGTGAACACCAATAATATGCCCAGAATGTATGGCAACAATCCTTCAATGGCGTCTTCAACCGCAAAAACGGCTCCGACAGTGTTCAAACCGCCGTTTGCCGATGTAACCGTTATCGGAACGGAAACAACAAACATTCCCATACCGAAGGTTGAATCATTGACATAGTTTGAAAAGCCCTTATCCAATGCACTTGTCATATACTCTTTTCCGATTTTCATCTTTTTGTGTGTTTCGCAGTCTCCGTTAACGGAGTTTTCGCAAAACATGACATCGCCGTTCGTGTCGGTAATAAAATAATCGGACTTTGTTGCAACAGACATTGTGTTCAAAGCATTGCTCAGAATTTCCGCTGTGTGTTTGTCTTGTTTTTTGTCGGAAGAATCATATTCCCTTGCAATTTGAACAATGTTTCTTGCATTGCTGACAAGTGTTTCGGTCTTTTCGTTCCACTGCTGGATGGAAACAAAAACAATCATAATAAAACCGAGAACAACCATGCAGCCGAGAACAATAGCTGCAGTGAAACCGAAGTAGCGGCGGAAAACCGAACTCCTTTTATAAATTGGCTTTTCCTTTTTCTTTACTCCATTGATTTTTCTCATCACTTTTTCTCCTGATATGATAAACTTTCAGACACCGCCTGATTGAGACGGTGTCTGAAAATTATTCTCTTGTTTCAAATTTATAACCGACGCCCCATACTGTACGAAGCTCCCACTTATCTGAAACTCCGTCAAGCTTTTCCCTCAGGCGCTTAATGTGAACATCAACGGTTCTTGAATCGCCGTAGTAATCAAAGCCCCAGACTTCGTCAAGAAGCTGATCACGGGTGAAAACCCTGTTCGGATTCTTTGCAAGGTGGAAGATGAGCTCCATCTCTTTGGGCGGTGTGTCAACCTGAACACCGTTAACACGAAGCTCATAGTTTGTGAGGTTGATGGTCAGCTTATCATAGTGAACTTCCTTGACCTCATCCGCCATGCTTGAAGCTGAGCGGCGAAGAACGGCTTTGATTCTTGCAACAACTTCTTTTGCGTCAAAGGGCTTAACAACATAGTCATCTGCACCGAGTTCAAGACCGAGAACACGGTCAAAGACCTCGCCCTTTGCGGTGAGCATGATAATCGGAACTTCGGAAAACTTTCTGATCTCGCGGCAGACCTGCCAGCCGTCAAGCTTCGGCAGCATTATGTCAAGCAGAACAAGCGCCGGACTTTCAGCGTTAAAAGTTGACACCGCAGAAGCTCCGTCGTTGGCAATTACAACGGTGTAGTCTTCCTTTTCAAGATATAATCTGAGAAGCTCACAGATATTAAGGTCATCATCAACAACAAGAATTTTTTCAGCGCTCATTTAATCTCCTCCATACTGAAAACGATAGATACATTATATTATATACTTGACATTAAATCAAGCTATATGAAATCATTTTATTACAAAATGCAGTAAAACATATAAATATTTTTTGAATTTTATACTTCAATATTCCCAAAAGGGGCTTACATTCTTTCCGGTGCATCAACTTTCAGGATGCGCAGAACATTTTTCATTGTGTCACGAACGCAGAGGCAAAGGAAAAGTCTAGCCTGCATAAGCTGTTCATCTTCAACATTGACA
>JAEDHZ010000236.1 GCA_016292705.1 Clostridiaceae bacterium | reverse complement strand
ACTACTATCCCCTTTTTCCGAATCTTTGCTTTGTTTTTCTAGGCATAATTATCGGGAAAACCTTATATAAAACCCGGAAAAGTCTTTTTAAAAGGCAACTCAGTTTAATAAAACCGCTTTGCTTTTTGGGCAGGCATACTTTGATCTTGTATTTCGCTCATCAGCCGATTATTTTAGCAGTTCTTAACATTATCGTAAGAATCATCGAGTAGGGATGTGACAACACCATGAACAAAAAGAGCAGAGCCGCAATTATACTCCTTGCCGCTGCTTTTGTTCTCGGCGGGATTTATCTATACTATGAAAACAACAGTCTTCAAAAAAGCGAATATGTTATCAGAAGCGAAAAACTCCCGCAAAGCTTCTGCGGCTTCAAAATAGCCCATATTTCCGATTACCATAACAGCAAATCAGAAAAGCTGGCAGAAAGCCTTGCTGAGGAAACAAGAAAAAGCAAGCCGGATATCATTGTTATCACAGGAGATCTGATTGACTCACGCCACACCGATATTGAAAATTCAATAAGCCTTATCAAAATAATATCGGAAATTGCCCCGATATATTATGTTCCCGGTAATCACGAGGCAAGAATACCCGAGGAATATCAGAAGCTAAAAACAAGCCTTGAAGAAAACGGAGTAACCGTTTTGGAAAACAAGGCAGTTTCAGTTTTCAGGAACGGTTCGGAAATTCTCCTGTTCGGCATAACGGATCCGTTTTCGGCGAACGAACCCTATGTTCCTGATTCGGAAATTGTGAAAACCGAACTACAAAATATTAAGCCTGATAAAGACAAATTCAAAATCCTGCTTTCTCACAGACCGGAGCTTTTTGAAGAGTATAAAAACCGGAAAATTGACCTTGTGTTTGCCGGTCACGCCCACGGCGGACAGCTTATATTGCCGCTTGTCGGGAGCGTTTATGCGCCGAATCAAGGACTTTTTCCGAAGTACACCGCCGGTGTGTTTAATGAATCCGGCACAGCAATGATAGTCAGCCGAGGTATCGGCAACAGCCTGTTTCCGTTCAGGGTGAACAACAGACCCGAACTTGTTATCACAGTTCTGGAAAAAGTATGATTTGGAGGAGTAATTTTTTGTATAAACTTGAAAAAGCAACGGAGCATGACATTGATATCTGTTGGGATATTATTAGCGATGGAAGAAGCTTTCAGCGTGAGCAGGGCTTTGTTCAGTGGTCGGATGAATACCCGACCTACGACATGATATGCGAAGACATCCGCATTGAAAAAGGTTATGTGCTGAAAGTTGACGGCAATATTGCTGCTTATATGCTCATTGACTTTGACGGTGAGCCTGCATACAACAAAATTAACGGCAAATGGAATTCCGACGAGAAATATGCCGTCATCCACAGAATAGCAATTTCAGGAAAATTCCGCAACCAAGGACTTGCAAGTATTTCTTTTTCTCTTGTTGAAGAGCTTTGCAGGCAAAACGGAGTACAGTATCTGCGTTGCGACACTGACGAGCAGAACAAACGGATGCAGCATGTTTTAAAAAAGAACGGTTACTCCTTCTGTGGTGAAATAGACTATGACGGAAACGGTAAAATTGCCTTTGACAAACTGATTATTTGAACATTTTGTTTATAAAATCACCAAAATTTCTAAATAATTCGTGAAAAAGCGTTGACTTTTGAAAAAACAGTTTATATAATGATTGCGATAGAGGCGCAAGGTTTATCAGTACTTCGTTTCAGTCTCCCGAAAGGCGTTAAAGACGCAAAGAAAGGAAACCTTGCCGAAGCTGAGATTTTTCGGGAAATTTTGTTGTAAGTTCTGCATGGCAGTTCTTAGTAACCGCTGATTATGCTGTTACATTCAGCTGGTTGACAGGATAATATCCTGCCAACTGTCGCTTCGGCGGAGAGCTGTCACAAAAATCTTTTCTGTTTGTTTTTTGTGAGATCGCTCTTTGCGGTCTCTGTTTTTTTATTTCTGATTGCTCAGAAAAAACAAAAAGATTGGAGGATATTAAATGAAACAGAAAAAAGTGTCAAAAACAAGACTTATCATTGCTTTCATGATGCTTGCAGTTATGCTTTTTGCAGCAACAACGGTTGCGTTCGGCGCAAATGCGACTGATGCCGACGAACCCGTTCAGCTTCTGGCAGCAGCTGAAGCAAATGAAAAATTCACAATCGGAGAGGGCGAAGACGCTGTTGAATATGACCTTTCTGACGGCGATTCGGCTCATGCCTATGTTGACTCTTATGCAGACAACCTTGAATCCGACCCGGATTTCGAAACCCACATTGATATTGCTATTGCGAAAGTCAGAGAATCAATCAAAAGCTATGCTTCGATTCTTTCCCTGCTTCCCCCGGTGATTGCAATTGTTCTTGCGCTCATCACTAAAGAAGTTTACTCCTCGCTCATTATCGGTATTGTTGTCGGCGGCGTTATCTATGCCGGTGGAAGCTTTGAAGGAAGCATCAACCACATCATTTCAGACGGCTTTGTTTCAAGCCTTGCGGATTCCTACAACATGGGTATTCTCATCTTCCTGGTTCTCCTCGGCGCCCTCGTTTCAATGATGAATAAGGCAGGCGGCTCCGCAGCATTCGGCCGTTGGGCTTCAAAACACATCAAGTCCCGTATCGGTGCACAGCTTGCAACAATGGTGTTGGGACTTCTCATCT
>JAEDHZ010000235.1 GCA_016292705.1 Clostridiaceae bacterium | reverse complement strand
CAGGAGATACTGCTCCCAAAGGAACCATTTTCCGTCACCTCGCATACGAAGCTTAACGGGTCTCGGACTGTCCGCACCGGAACAGGGAATAAAAAGCTTTGCATAGCCGGTCTCTGTGTCCGATGTCCGGTCGCTGATTACCGTTACGCAAAACGGCTGAGTCGGGGTGTAGCTGTTGTCCGGGGAAGAGCCGGCAAAATATGAAAACGGGATATAGGTCTTTCCGTCCCTGAAGCGGTCGTTGAGGAAAGAGATGTCCTGACCGTTGAGCGGTCTCGGACCGCGCAGAAAATTGAGCATCTCGGTGCCAATCTGTCTGTCTGCCGCATAGGCGCAGAGAGCACAGACGGTGAGAGCGGCAGTTTTGAACGGGCTGTCAAGGCTTGCTTCGGGAAGAGCCTGCATTTCTGCAAGGCTTTCCGGAAGGGCAGAAAAGGTGAATCTTTCCTTCCTGACGCCGATTTTCTGCGGTGCGGCCGGTGCCGTTGTATTGCCGGAAGCCGGGTTGTTCAGTTTGTCAAAAATACTCATAAAGTCTCCTTGTTGTTTTTGCTTTTTTTCAGCAGAGTTTTCAGAAGCTTCTTCCTCCTCCGCTGTGGCTGTTTCCGGAGGAGCTTGTGTGCGTTCCGCTTGAGCCGGAGGAGCTTTCACGGGGCTTTGCGGTCTTGCTCACATTTCTATACATGAAGTAGTCCTCATTCCTTGTCAGCCGGAGCGAGCCGGGAACCTCATATTCGGCGGCGCTTTGCTTTTTCCTGACAGTCTTGAGATCCTTTGTCAGAGCCGATACGGTGAGTATGGCGAGAGCAATTCCGATAATAATGGGAACAAGAACGGTCATTTTCCAGTTTTCAAGGAAAAGCCTGAATCTGTAGCTGAACGGAACTCCGTTGCGGCCGAAGTCAACATATCTTTGCGCCTCGTCAATGAAAGTACTGACAACCGCAGAATAGTTTCCTGCTGTGAGATCGTCATAGAAAACATCAATAATATCCTGGCAGTCGTCATAGTCAAAATACTCTGTTCCCTCGCCGCAGCCGCTGATATAGACTTCTCTCGGGTTCATGCTGATTATGAGCGCAACGCCCGAATCATCGTTGCCGAAGCCGAAGCCGTTGTAATCAAAGTAATCATCGCTGAAAGCCACAATGTCCTTTCCGCCCGTTGAATCAACGGTGGCAACAACAAAGTCAAACTGCATCTGTTCGCTCAAAGAATCGAGCGTTGCAAGAAGCTGCTTTTCGGTTGCGTCGTCAATGAGCCCGGCTTTGTCAGCAAGGCGGGGAACCTGCCTTGTTTCCGGCTTTTGGGCGGCAAAGCAGAAAAAGGAGAACGAAACCGCAAGCATTAAAACTGCTGCAATAAAAGCAAAAATTCTTTTTTTCATTTTTCGCACCTCCTTATGTATTCAGGAAAAACATGATCAGCATTGCAAGTGCAGTATAGCCGAGCGCAAAAAGTACCCTTGCAAGGTTGATTCTGCCTTTATCTCCCGGAATATCGCCAACGAGCTTTCCGGTCTGGCCGTTCATTGCAAAAACATAGTTTTTGCCGTTGCAGCTTGTGTTGAGTATCCACACGGGTAAGAGCGCATATTTGACTCTTCCGTTGGAAAGCCTGACATAGCTTGAATTGACCAAAACGGAGGAGTAGCCCTGAACGGTTTTTGCAAACGCCTGCTCGGTGCTTTTTTTAATGCGCTCGTTTGCCCGTTCAATGCTCTGCCTGTCGTCAACATCGTATTTGTCGGCAAGATAGCCGGAGAGATAAGCGGTCTGAAAATCAACGGCTTCGTTTAAATTGAACGGCTCAATGGATTCCATCAGATCGTCGGGCATTTTTGTTGAACCGTCAACGGGTACATTCAAAAAGGACACATTTCCGCTTCGCTTGACCTTAAAATAAGATGTTTCAAGGTAATCATAGGAGCTGTCGCTCCAGGAGCGGGTTCGTGTTGCGGTAAAGTCAACATCGGCAAACGAATCTGTGTCAAAAAGCCAGAATGGAACATAAACGCCCTTGATTTCGTCAATATGATTTGAGTCCTTGAAAATTTTCGGAACAAAGCGCTTTGAGGAAACATGCTTCAAAAGCGCTGCCTTTGCCGCCTTTTTGTCAAGCTTGAACGGAATAACGCAATCCGGCTTGAGCATTCCGGAAAACTGACCGGTCATTACAACGGGATTTCCGCAGTAGGGGCAGTGGGTTGCGCCCGTTGTTTCATCGGCAACAATTTCGCCGCCGCAGCTTTTGCAGGTGTACACCTTCATTCCGTCGGTTTCGCCGTCGCTCCACTGCTGTCCTGCGCTGCAGTCCCAGTTCATTTCGTCCTGCGCATTTGCGCCGGCGGAGTCGTTCTCCTGATTTTTCAGCGCTTCAATGCTGAATTCGGAATCGCAATAGGGACATTTCATCTTTTGGATTGAACTGTCAAATTCGACCGCACCGCCGCAGCACGGACATTTGTATTCTTGTAATACACTCAAATTTGTTACCTCCTGAAAATAATTTTCCTTTTTTATCCGCACGCTTCGCCGCAAAAAGCAACGGCGTCAGCAAAATTGCAATAAGGTCAACGGATTTCAAGCTTTTGCTTTTTCTTTCCGTTCTTTTCGTCTTTGTATTCTCCTTAAAAAAGCGGGGGCTGACGCTGAAGCTTTGCTGCGGCAGCCCCTACGGGGGT
>JAEDHZ010000234.1 GCA_016292705.1 Clostridiaceae bacterium | reverse complement strand
CTATGGCGTTGCTGTAGACATAACCTTTGTTGATTTCGGTGTTTGTGAGGTCAACTCCGAACGACCAGTCACGCAGACTGAGAGTTTTCCAGCGGTTGTGATAGCGGAAAACGCTCATCGCCTCAGCAAGTTTCTGACTGAAAATGTCAGAATCGCTGAACGCTCTGTAGATTGCGTTTGTTTCAAGGACAACAACACGGGGTTGCTGCCTTTCAAAAGTCTTTTCCAAAAACTCATAAGAATAGCAGAGGATTTGCGCTGATGTTGCGCAGACATACGGTGTGTAACCGTAATCGTTCCAGATTTTGAGCGGAACAAAGGCGCTGTAGGCTTCGCTGTCGCCGACAATGAGCACATCAATGGAGTTTTGCGGTTCACCGAGAATGCCGTTTGCGGTTGAGTCAAGCATTCCGGCGTCCTTTGAGTTGCTCTTGGGCTGGAAAAGCAGGGAAGCACCGAACAAAAGCGCAAGAAGAATGAGAGCAAAGGAAAAAAGACGAAGAAGAACCTTGAAAATTCCTTTCATAGCCTTACCTCCTTAAAACTCGGCATATATGGGATCTACGGGAACATAACCCGGACCGTATGCGCCGAAGATGACGATGAACATGATGAGGGCAAAAAGAATTGTCCAACGGACGGGGAGCTTGAGAGAATTAACTCTTTCGCCAACGGGAATGCCTTTTTCATTCAGCAGGCTTATCACAAAGACTATTGCAACAACAACAAGGACAATTCCGATGTCCTTTATATCAATGCCGAGCGGCTTGAGTACCTCCGGAGTCAGCGGGGTAAACTTCATCTGTGTGAAAAGCTTTTTGAACATTGCAAGACCGGCACGCAATCCGTTCGCACGGAAGAACAGCTCACCGATGACAACAAGAACAGCGGTACGGAATATCTGAACAAGGCGATAGGGGAGCTTCTCCGGCGAAAGATGAAGCTTTGTGTTGAAAGCTTTAACGGCAGGGGTAACAAGGCTTCCGCAAAGAATCAGCACAAAGTGATACATACCGAAAAAGATGTAGCTCCAAGCTGCGCCATGCCAGAGACCGTTTGAAAACCAGACGCAGAAAAGTGCAACCGAGCCGGCAACAAGCGGGCCGAAGTGGTTTCCGAGTTTTTTGCGCGCGGAGGAGGTCAGGCTCTTCATCGGCTTTGACATGGTGACGGGATAGAATATATAATCCTTGAACCATGTTCCGAGAGTGATGTGCCAGCGCTGCCAGAATTCGGAAATCGTCTTTGAAAAGAACGGACGCCGGAAGTTTTCCGGAAGCTCAACGCCGAACACCTGCGCCGTGCCTATGACGGCATCCATTGTTCCGGAAAAGTCCATGTAAAGCTGAATGGTATAGAAAACTGCTGCAAGGGCAATCATTCCGCCGTCATAATTCTTGTAGTTATCGAAAATCTCCTGAATGAGGGGGTTGAGTCTGTCGGCAACAACCGCCTTTTTCATATAGCCGTAAAGTATACGGGTTATGCCGAGGGTGAATTTCTGATAGTCAATTGTTTTTACGCTCCAGAGCTGTGGCGCAGTCTGTTCATAGCGGCAGATTGGTCCTTCAACAATCTGAGGAAAGAACGACATGAAAAGCGCAAGGCGGAAGATGTTGTCATCGGCTTTGCTGACACCCCGATAGACATCAACAAGATATGAAACTGCCTGAAGTGTAAAGAACGATATGCCTATTGGCATAATGAACTGCGGAATGTCAAGGACTGCCTGCGAACCGAAGAGCTTCAGCAGACTGTTTATGTTACCTGTGAAGAACGGCGAATACTTTATCACAAGAAGTGCTCCGATATGAACAACTGCGGCGAAAGCAAGAACAATTCTTCCTTTCTTCTGGAATGCTTTTTTAACCTGCTTGCGTTCTTCCTTTTCGCATTCTTTGACGGCGGCGTCCTTTTGCGCCCGGATTCGATCAAGCCAGAGCGCAAAGTGGTGAACAGACATAACGGTTATCAAAAGGAAAAGGATGAGCTTTCCGCTGATCAGCCAATAGAAAATCATGCTTGCCGCAAGGAGATAGAATTTCTTTGCTTTCTTCGGCATAAAACAGTAGCCTATTATGCTTATGGGAAGGAAAAAGTAGAGATATTCGTTTGAAAAATATGATGTCAGCTCGGTATATCTTCCGGCAAAAAGTAATTGTGCAAGATTCATCTTATCACTCCGTGAAGTTATGTTTGTAGAGTTTTATATAATAATACGCAATGTTTTGAAAACGGAAAAGCTAAACTGCAATACACTCATTATATGGAATCAGGTTTGTTGTTTTGGGGCGAAACTGTGTATAAACAGTCAAAAAACAGTAATGACTTTCGGTTCCTGCGTTTCAATATTGTATAGTAAAATGATTAAAAAGGCAATAAAAAATCCGTAATAATTTATTACAACAAAGTAACAAATCATAAAAATCCGGTCAAAAGCCGCCGTGGCGGGTTTTGACCGCAACGAGCGAAAGAAAAAACGGATTGTCTATTGAAAAGAGCGGAAAAATATAGTACACTGTTTTTGTAAGTTTTAATTTTCAAAGGAGATTATTATGTTGAAAATTATACCTGAACCATATTGCTTGAAGGAAAAGCAGGGCTGCAAGGTTATTGGCGGCTCTTCAAAGCTTTTTGTTTGCAGTGAGCTTGAAAAATCGCTTGATGTTTTCCGTGAGACCTT
>JAEDHZ010000233.1 GCA_016292705.1 Clostridiaceae bacterium | reverse complement strand
AGTATGCCGAAACCTGCCTGATTACGGCGGATGACATTGAGCAGGCTTCCTACGCCGACAACGGCAACGGTACTGCGACAATCCGTCTTGTTCCCAAGACCTGCGTCAACTCGTCAAGATACGGCGATTCTCAAGGCAAGATGTTCAATGTCATCAACTTTTCGAACAACTCCGACGGTTCGTTTGCCGAAGAGCTCCGAATCACAATCGGCGGCGGTTGGTGTGAAGTGACCTATGACAAGGCAAGTCTTCAGATGGTGAACGCACAATACGTTCTGAAAGCCGAAGTGTACTTGAAAAATCCCAATCTCCCGCTTTTGAAAAACAAAGAAATTCAGTTCAACATGGAATATACCGCCAACTATCCGCAATAAAATCTCAAAAAACGGCAGAGTGATTTTGCCGTTTTTTCTTGTTGCTCACCATGAAAGGGGAAAAACGAATGAGACAAAGCGATACATTATTCAGCAAGGAAATCGCAGATGGCGTTTTCAGAATCGCAAGCACGACTTTCGGCTGCTGTGAAAAACCGGGCAAGCCTTGCCGGAACAGTTATCTGATTGTCGGCAGCCGGAAAGCTCTTTTGTATGACCTTGCGCTTGAAGAAAAGGAACTTAAGGAATATGCCGAAAGCCTTTGCCGTAAAGAAATGGTGACGGTTATCGGGCATGCGCATATTGACCATATTTACAACATTGAGCAATTTGAAAAAATTCTGCTTCATCCGGCAGATGAGTTTCTTTTAACAGGCGGCGCGGTCTTTCAGCCGCCTGTCAAAAATCTCCCCGAAATACAATTTATTGAGGGTGGGGATACGATTGATTTAGGCGACAGAGTTCTTGATGTCATTCATATTCCGGGACACACGCCGGGCAGCATTCTGCTCTTTGACCGAAAGACACAGCTTCTGATTTCCGGGGACACGGTTGCCCGTCGGCTTCTGCTCGGTCTGCACGGTGAAGTGCATTCAGACCGCTTTTGTGAAAGCCTACTGACGTTGCAAAAGTATCCGATCAAGGCGATTTTTTCAGCGCATGACAATTGCGCCTTGCCCGCAGGTTATATCCGTTTCATGGTGCAGAATCTGACCGGACGGGTAGAAAAAGAAGCAGAAATCAAACCGTTTCCGTTTTACGGAAAGGCATTGATGTTCAGCGTCGGGACGGAAGATTCCCTGCATTATTTTGATTTTGCCATGCCGGTCACAAACAACAACGAATATAAATAAATGATTCTCAATTGAAGGTTTTAATAAAAACCTATTCAACACATCGAATGGCACATAGAAAAAGAGCAGGCGAAAACCTGCTCGATATATCATAGACCGCTGAAGAAAAAGAGAATTTATGAATACACTTTGTTTACCAGATCAACTCCGTAATCCTTTTCTTCTCCGTTTATTGCGTCTGACAGCCATCCCGCCACGGACTGCTCTTGGATTTCAAACGGAACCCATACAGCTGGAGTTGCAATAATTGTGTGTGAAGTCATGTTGCGCGGATCATCATAATATGATACCCCGTCAAAAATAAACAAGCTTACACCTGCTTGCTTGAAAAGAGGAATTGCGTCCTTTAATGTCTGTTGATATTCGTCTGCAACCGATTCATCCACATCCATAATACCGTTCAGAAAATAATTCTGGATTTTGGAAAGATCACCGTCTCTGGTAGATGTGCAATACAAAAGTTTGATATCGTTTCCGTATTTTTGACGAAGAGAATACAAGCAATCCATAGTTGCATTGTTGCTTATCAGCTTATCGGAAATATCTTTTGGTGTCATCCAGACATTTACGGCAACATCATGCCATTGATCATAAAGAGCCATAGCAGAATCAACTAAAACATTTTTGTTTGATGCGTTCGGAAAATAGTTTGTGTAAACATCATCCGCAAGCAAGGCGGCCGCCCAACCGCCGGCACTGTAGCCGGTTACAAGAACCGTGTCGGCATCTTCAATTCCGCCATGCTTCATAATTTTCTGCATGGCAAGGGTATAATTGTTGTATCCGTTGTGATACAGTATTTTTTCTTTACCGTCTTTATCGATGTAACGGAACTCGCCTGTTCCCGCATGGAAATCCCCAGTAGCATAAGGAAACAGAATGAAACTCCAATCGGCAAAGGGACTGCCTTCGATATCAGAGGCAATACCGCCCATATTCATTGTTGCATTTGCAAGCATATCGACAGCAACTTCTTTTGTGTTGTAAGTATCTTCGCGTGCAGTTTCTTCGTTGACGCTTACTCCGCCTCCGGCAAAATAAATCATCACCTTGTTTTCAGTGCCTTTTTTGAAAAATGCGCGATATTTGTCACCTTCGGATGTTTTCATACCGTTATCCGTAACCCGATACCACTTTCCCGTTTTGGGCGATGTTCGTAGATTCGGATAGCGAAAAGTGATTGCGGCAATGATTTCTTCAAATAGATTAATGATGAAATCTCTCGCTTTTTCAAAAAACGAAGCGGAGTTGTCTTCGGCTGTCACGAATTCCATTTGGGTCATATCGGCATTTTGAGCAGAAGCAACGCAACCGGTTGCAGGCAGAACGCCGACGAAAACGAGCATAACCGCTAAAACGACGGACACGAGTTTTTTTAATTTTGATGAAAAAAATTTCATAGCTTAACTCCTCCTTGATTTGTTCTGACTTGTGTGATAATATTGATGTAGCAAATG
>JAEDHZ010000232.1 GCA_016292705.1 Clostridiaceae bacterium | reverse complement strand
CGGAAAAGCTCTCATGATTAACAATGCCGATTGGCTTATGAAGCTTAATTATATTGATGTTCTTCGTGATGTTGGCGCTTGTTTTTCAGTTAACAATATGCTCAGAGCTGAGTGCTACAAGCAGAGGATGGAAAAGGGTCTTTCTTTCCTTGAGTTCAATTACATGATCATGCAAAGCTATGACTTCTATCGTCTTTATCAGGACTATGGCTGCAATATGCAGTTTGGCGGCGATGATCAGTGGAGTAATATGCTTGGCGGTACGGAGCTTATAAGAAAGAAGCTTGGCAAGGATGCCTATGCCATGACTATTACTCTGCTCCTCAATTCCGAGGGTAAAAAGATGGGCAAAACCCAGAAGGGTGCGGTATGGCTTGATCCGGAAAAAACATCTCCCTACGAGTTTTATCAGTATTGGAGAAATGTTGCGGACAGCGATGTTCTCAAGTGTATCCGTATGCTCACATTCCTTCCGCTTGAGGAAATTGATAAGATGAGCACATGGGAGGGCAGCCAGCTCAATACGGCGAAAGAAATTCTTGCTTTTGAACTTACAAAGCTTGTTCACGGAGAGGAAGAGGCAATCAAGGCTCAGACTGCCGCAAAGGCACTCTTCGGTTCAGGCGGGGACCTTGATAATATGCCGACAACAGTTCTTTCAAATGCTGATTTTACCGATTCGGTGATCGCAGTTATTGATGCAATGCTTAAAGCAGGCATCATCAAGTCAAGAGGAGAGGGTAGACGCCTTATTGAACAGGGCGGTGTTTCTCTCGATGATGAAAAGGTGACTGATTTTTCAGCCGTTATTCCTGTTTCGGCTTTTGAAAAAGGTCATGTCATTCTCAGAAAAGGGAAGAAAGTCTTCAATAAACTTGTTATTGAATAAAGAATTGCATTTCAGCCGGGTGGTTCTTTGCCCGGCTGATTTAAGTGCATTTGTTATACGGAGAGTTCAAAATGACCGGACTTGGAACGATTGTTAACTGCGCAGCAGTCGTTATCGGTGCAGTTATCGGATTGATTTTTAAAAGGGTTCTCAAGGAACGCTTTTGTGAACTTATTACGCAAAGCATGGGTCTTGCTGTCATTTTTATCGGAGCAGCGGGCGGTGTTGGAAGGATCATTGAGCTGAACAAAGCTGAAAATGGTACGGTTCAGATTGTTCTGATGGTTCTTGCGTTTGCTCTTGGCTCGTTTTTAGGTGAGTTGATAAATATCCAGAAATTGACCGAGCGTTTCGGTTCGTGGCTCAAGATCAAGACAAATAGTGAGAATGACGGAGGTTTCATTTCAGGCTTTGTCAGTGCCTCGCTCACAATCTGTGTTGGCGCAATGGCGGTCATAGGCCCGATTCAGGATGCGCTGAGCCACGATTATTCAACTTTGTTCACGAAAGCGGTGCTTGACCTTGTAATAATCATGGTTATGGCTTCTGCAATGGGAAAGGGCACGGCTTTTTCCGTGATACCTCTTGCCGTGGTTCAGGGCTCGATCACTCTTATCGCAAAGCTTGTTGAACCGTTTCTTACGGATGCGGCAGTAAGCAGCATCAGTTTTGTTGGTTCAATGATGATTTTTTGCGTTGGTGTCAACCTTATGTTTGACAAAAAAATCAGGGTTGCAAATATGTTGCCCACAATCATTTTTGCTGTTGCGTTCAGTTTTTTGCCCATCTGATTATGAAGGAATGATGGAAAATGTCGAAGAAAACAATTCATACCATAGCAACTGCCCATCTTGACACAGTCTGGAATTGGGATTTTGAAACGACTGTTTCAAAATATCTTCCGAAAACACTGAGAAAAAACTTCCGTTATTTTGAAAAGTATCCTGATTATAAATTCAACTTTGAGGGGGCATATCGCTATGAGCTCATCGAGGAGTATTATCCGCAGGAGTTTGAAAAGCTGAAAAAGTATGTTGCTGACGGAAGATGGAATGTTTGCGGCAGTGCATTTGAAAACGGTGATGTCAATATTCCGTCACCGGAAGCACTGATACGAAATTTTCTATACGGTAACAACTATTTTGAAAAGACATTTTCAAAGCGCAGTACGGATGTTTTTCTTCCGGATTGCTTCGGCTTCGGTTGGGCTTTGCCGTCTGTTGCGTCTCATTGCGGACTGAACGGCTTTTCAACGCAGAAACTTTCCTGGGGGAGCGCATACGGTGTTCCTTTTGACATCGGTAAGTGGTACGGTCCGAACGGAAAATGTGTCTTCGCTTCTTTAAAACCCGGAAACTATTTCAAAGGATTCAAAACTTTCCGCAACGAAAAGTCAATACTTGAAAAGCTGGCAGAGAACGAAAAATACGGGCTTTATGAAACCTGCGTTTATCATGGCGTCGGTGACAGAGGAGGCTCTCCGCTTGAGTTTTCGGTGAGAACTCTTCAAAAGGAGAGCAGAAAGAACAAAACAAGCAGTGTTGAAGTTAGGTCTTCCGCCGCAGACGAGTTTTTCAATAAGTTAGCATCAGATGAATATCAGAGTGTTGCATCCTCTCTGCCGGAGTGGAAAAATGAGCTTGTAATGACTGATCACGGTGCCGGTAGCTATACTTCCCGTGCAATTTCAAAGCGGTGGAACTTCCGTGCCGAACAACTTGCTGTCCTTGCGGAGAAAACTGCGGTTTGCGCAGAAATTCTCGGCTTGCACAAATACAACAGTCTTCTTTTTGAAAAGGC
>JAEDHZ010000021.1 GCA_016292705.1 Clostridiaceae bacterium | reverse complement strand
GTGTCAAGCACATCAAGCTCAAATTCTGAAAGTGCATGACGGCAGATCTGCTCCGGAGTCATGCCTTTTGCAATGAGTGTTGTCACCGGCTCAATGCTCTGAATGGAACGCTCAACCTTTTCAATCGTGTCGTCCATTGCGGTCGGCAAAAGCTGAATGATGAAGCCCCCGGCAGCTTTGATTGAAAGGTCGGGATTGACAAGTACTCCGAGGGCGCAAACGGTCGGAGTCTGCTCGCTGACTGCAAAGTATGAGGTGATGTCTTCGGCAATTTCTCCTGTTACAATAGGTGTCTGACCGATATACGGCTCCTTTAGTCCGAGGTCTTTCATAACGGTGACATAACCGTCCTTGCCCACTGCTCCGGCAACATCAAGCTTGCCTTTTTTGTTGAGCGGAATTTCAACAACCGGGTTCTGAATGTAGCCCCGGACATTACCCTTTGAGTCCGAAACAGCCATAACCGTTCCGGCCGGACCTTTTCCGTTGATTTTCAGGGTGAGCGAATCGTCCGCTCCCTTGAGTGCGCTGCCCATCAGGGAAGCTGCGGTGAGAAGTCTGCCCAAAGCAGCAGAGTTGACGGCGGAGGTTTTGTGGATTCTTTCCGCCTCGCTCACAATTTTTGTTGAATCGACTGCCATGACGGTGAGCGTTCCGTCAACGGAGATGCACCTGACAAGGTTATCCATATTTATACCTGCGGCAAATTGCCGTTTCCTTTCAAAATAATGTGTTATCAGACAAACTGAGTTCCGTGCTTTTTGCAGACGAAAACGGCTCGTTCGCTGTTTTCTTTCACCGGCTCTTTTGTCATATCGTCATATATTCCGACAACTTCAAACCGGAATTCTTCAAGAGTTCTTTTGAGGAAGTCAAGCTCATATCCCCGTTCAAAGAACTCCTCGCTGTATCTGACATAGGAATCATCTTCATCATCGTCACCCTCAAAGATGTCAAGGTTGATCTGGGTTGTTTCGTTGTCCTCAAGAAGTGTGTTCTGCCAGACGCAGAAAATGTTTTCCGTGTCAAAAACAAAAGCATTGTTCTGAAGAACTTCGCGGTGCTTGAACAGGGTGTTGACATCAAAAACAAAAACACCGCCATCGTTCATAAAAAGGGCAACACGGCGAAAAATTTCACGGATGTTTTCCGTTTCGGTAACATGATTGAGGCTGTCAAGAGTGCATACGGCAGCGTCAATTGTTCCGAACAGGTCAAGTTCTTCCATTTTCTGGCAAAGGAAAAGTGCATCAAAGTTTTCTTCAAACTTTTTTTCCTGCGCTCTTGAAAGCATCTCTTCCGATGAATCAATTCCGACAACATCAAAGCCCTTTTGGGCAAACATTTTTGAAAGCGTACCTGTGCCGCACGCCATATCAAGCAAAATCCCCTCGCCGATACCGTTTTCGGCAAGGAGACTGACGATATAACCGAAGCGGCTTTCATAATCGGCGTTCTTCATCAGAAGATCATAGAAGAACGCAAAATCCCTGTAGCCTGCCATAAAAGAACTCCAATCAATCTTCGCTCAGTTTTTCAAAAAGCCTCTGATAGCCGTCCTTGGTTCGGTTAACACGGCTGATTGTTGCTGTGCTTGCGCCGGTTTCGGCAACGATGTCGCTATAGACCTTTTTTTGTTCAAGCATATACGCAACGACTGCCCGCTGGGAGAGCGAGGCAAGCTCGGTTTTGGTGCACAGAGCGTCAAAAAGATTTGCGCACTCCTCCTTTGTTTCAACATGCATGATCAGATCAAACAAAAAGTCAATGTTTTCTTCCGTTGTCCTGTTAGCCATTTTTATAAACCCTTTCTTCAAAAAGCGGCAAATCACTATAGCCGCCCGCAATCATTTGTATTTTAGCACATTAAACTGAAAAAGTAAACAGTAATTTAAACAAATGACGAGGACAAAATTAGTTCATGATGACGAATTTTTTTCAAATGTTGCAATGATGTTCTAATATATGGTATAATTCCCAATAGTTTTCCTCTGAACGAGGAAAAAACATTTTTCTCCGGGATTTGAAAGGATTGAGCCTAATGTTGAATTTCCTTGTTTTGACCTATGCGCAAAAGGCAACGATAACCGCCGTTTCGATAATTGTTGCGGTGTTGGGTATTCTGTATCTTGCACTCGGTTTTCTTTTCTTTAATATTGCACTCGGTTCAAAGCGTCGCAAGGACGAAACCGTTCCTTGCAAGAACAGCCTTTTTGAGCGCAATGCAGACAACAAAACTTTGCAGGCCGGTTACAAATGGTATGACGAAAACTATAAGCAGAGTGTTTCCATAAAGGGACATGAGGGCAAAATGCTCCACGCAATGGAGTTTCGCAATCCCTCAAACAGCAATGTCTGGGCAATCTGCATTCACGGCTGGACGAATGTTAAGCGGGAAATGTCTCCTTACGCTATGGAGTATTACCGCCGCGGCTTCAATGTTCTCATCCCCGATTTGCGCGGTCATGACAGCAGCGAAAGCAAGTATGTTTCAATGGGTTGGCTTGACAGATTGGATATCGTTGACTGGATCAACAGCCTTGTTCAGGAAAACCCAAAAGTTAAAATTGTCATTCACGGTGTTTCAATGGGTGCGGCAACAACAATGATGACAACCGGTGAGGAGCTTCCCTCAAATGTTGTTCTTGCCGTTGAGGATTGCGGTTTCTGCGGAGTGAAAGAAATCTTTGTTGACCAGTGCATCCGTAAATATCATCTTCCGCCGAAAATCGTTATCCCCGTTGCAAGCTTTGTGAACAGGCTCATGAACGGCTTCTTCTTCGGCGAGGCTTCGGCGGTTGAGCAGCTCAAAAAGTCCAAAACGCCGACACTCTTCATTCACGGCGACAAGGACGATTTTGTTCTTGTTGAAAACCTTCCGATAGTTTTTGAGGCATGTGCCGCACCAAAGGAAAAGCACATAATCAAAGGTGCTGAGCACGCTGTTTCATCGCTTTGGTTTCCGGAGGAATATTGGGAAACCGTTGATGCTTTCCTTGAAAAGTATCTTCATAAAGAAACCGCTGTCGGTCAGAAGTAATATACATATTGTTGAAAGTCAGACTGATAACTATCTGAGTCGTCGGAGGTTCTCTCACTCGGCGTAAACAAAGCTCTGCTTGGCAAAACTGCAGAGAATCGTTGAACAGCGATAACAGACAGTTTTCGGGTTTTGCAATATACCGGGATGTTTTTTGAAAGAGATATTCCCCCTTGTGGCAGAAAATGAACTGCCGCAAGGGGGAATTTTGGGTTTTAGAATACATATAAGATTTTATCTTTACCCTTTGATGTGCGTGAAATGTTCGACTTCATGATGAAATGGAGGAAAAGACCAAATCAGAGTATCAAAGGTGCTTAAATCAAATCTGTCATTTTAAAATTTCTCAGTTTTGTTTTGCTGTTTCAAGATATGCCCTTTTGCCCTCTTCATAAAGGTTGTTTCCCTCGCTGTCAATAATGACAACAAGCGGCATATCCTCAACATACAGTTTTCTGAGAGCTTCTGCTCCGAGGTCTTCATAGGCAATGAGTTCCGCTTTCTTAATAGATTTTGCAATAAGTGCACCTGCTCCGCCAATTGCACCGAAATAAACACCTGAATATTTTTTCATTGCATCAATAACTTCCGGGAGTCTTGCCCCTTTTCCAATCATTCCTCTTGCGCCGACCGACATCATTGTGGGAGCATAGGCATCCATTCTGCCGGAGGTTGTGGGGCCTGCCGAACCGATGACCTGACCGGGCTTTGCCGGCGTCGGGCCGACATAGTATATAGTTGCATCCGTGGGGTCAAAGGGGAGCTTTTCGTTTCGTGCAAGAGCCTCGCACATTCTTTTGTGACCGGCATCCCTGGAGGTGTATATCGTTCCGGTGAGATAAACTGTATCGCCCGCTTTCAAAGTTTTTGCAAGTTCTTCGGTGAGTGGGAGAGTGATATGCTTTTCCATTGCTTTTCCTCCTTATACAGTTTCAGTTTTATGTCTGGTGACATGACAGTTTATGTTTACGGCACAGGGCATACCGGCGATGTGAGTCGGCAGGGTTTCAATGTTGAGTCCTATTGCGGTTGTTTTTCCGCCGAAGCCCTGAGGACCGATGCCGAGGGCATTGACTTTTTCAAGCATTTCTTCTTCAAGTTCAGCATAGAACGGGTCTTCATTATGGCTGTCAAGGGGTCTCATAAGTGCTTTCTTGGCAAGAAGCGCACATTTGTCGAATGTTCCGCCTATTCCGACACCGACAACCATCGGGGGACAGGGATTCGGCCCGGCTTCTTCAACAACCTGGAGAATAAAATCCTTAATGCCCTGAAGACCGGCGGAGGGCTTGAACATTCTTATCTGGCTCATGTTTTCGCTGCCGAAGCCCTTAGGGCCAACAGTTATTTTAACCTTGTCTCCGGGAACAATTTCGGTATAGAGCATTGCAGGAGTGTTGTCACCTGTGTTACCTCTTCTGACAGGGTCTTTAACAACGGACTTTCTTAAATAGCCGTTGGTATAGCCCCTTCTGACGCCTTCGTCAACAGCCTCTCTGAGGTCGCCTCCGACAAAGTGGACATCCTGACCGATTTCAAGAAAAACGCATGCCATGCCGGTGTCCTGGCAAATCGGTACATTCTGTTCATCAGCTATTTCGTAGTTTTCAATTATTCTGTCGAGCACACCTTTTGCCGTGTCCCAGGTTTCGCAGGCTCTGCAATTCCTGATTGCACACCTGACATCCTCAGGGAGATGCTCGTTTGCTTCAATGCAGAGCTTTTCCACTGTGTCTGTTATGATACTTACATTGATATCTCTCATTTTTTTACCTCACACAAGATATTTATCAGTATGTCTTTTTCGTGTCGTGCGTATCCGGGCAAAAGAACAGACTAAACACCGTGAGCTTCAATTCCAGCCTTACTGAGTGCTTTTGAAAAGTCGCATGAATGCTGAATGATGCGTGCTCCGTGTTCAATCTCTCTTGCTTTTTTTGCGTCAGCCTTTTGTGTAACAAGAGGATTCGGTAATGATTTTTGTAAGGCTCTTGTCGTCTGTTTCAAGACTGCCGTCCCGGTATCTCTTCATAGACTTCTGTCAAATCCATATTATATCTATGTCTGACACATAAATCAATAAGAAACGGATAAAACAGCGGTTCAAAAAACAGAGCGTTTTGGGAAGCCCTGAATAAATTACGCTGACATCCGGAGATAGTCTTATGGCAGGCAGTGACCGGCAGAGCGATAGATTTCATACCATTCTGCCCGTGTCAGGTCGATATCTCCTGCTTTGCAGATTTCCGAAAGGTGTTCAGGATTCATTGTTCCGGCAATCAACTGCATATTCGCAGGGTGTCGCAGAATCCAGGCGGCCGCAGTACCCGTTTTTGACAATCCGTACTTATTGCCGATTTTCTCAAGAGCAGAGTTTAATTCGGGATAATCATCGTTATCAATGAAACTTCCTTTAAAAAATCCGAATTGGAACGGTGACCATGTCTGGATAGTCATTCTTTTTATACGGCTATACTCAAGAACACTGCCATCGTGCATTTGCGATTCCGGGTTTTTCATATTCACATTCATACCCGAGGTAATCATTCCGGCTTCTGTGACTGAAAACTGCAACTGATTGACAAGAAGCGGTTGTTTTACGGCTGTTTTGAGTAATTCAATTTGCAAGGGGTTATGATTTGAAACGCCGAAATGACGAACCTTTCCTGAATTTTCTAACTCTGAAAAGGCTTCTGCAACCTCTTCGGGTTCCATCAGTGTATCGGGACGATGCAATAAAAGCAAATCAATATACTCAACCCCCAGACGCAAAAGACTGCCGTCAACCGAGCGGAGAATGTGTTCTTTTGAAAAGTCATATTGTCCGTCGTGAATGGCACACTTTGTCTGAATGACTATTTTTTCACGAACTCCGGGATGGCTTTTCAGATACCGGCCGAAAAGCTTCTCGCTGTTGCCTCCGCCGTAAATGTCAGCGTGGTCAAAGAAATTGATGCCGTTTTCTAACGCACAGTCTATAATTTGTTCGATCTCTTTTTCTGAACGGTTACCCATCCGCATACAGCCTAATGAGATTGCTGAAGCAGGAATTTTTCCGCCGATTTCAATCTGTTTCATGATTTCCTCCTGTTATATGTATTCTCGGTTTGATAGTTTAAAAAGCGAAACAATTCTGGTTTCAATATTACTTCATTATATCACAAGCATCAGGAAAATCAACATACCAAAGTATCCAAAAGCTGCGGGTTAATTGTTGCAAAATATAACGAAAAATAAACGACAACCACTCAAACGATAAAAAATTTTAAAAACCCCCTTGACAACTTTAACGCTTTAATGTATTATAAGGTCAAATTTAAAACTTAAACCTACGATGAAGAGTGAGTACGGTTATATTCAGCGTTTCAGAGAGTCGCTGTTGCTGGGAATGCGATATGCTGGTAGAACATGGAATGGACTTCAGAGGGCAAACAGAAATGATTTTTCAGAGTATGGGCGACGGGGTTAAGCACCTCGTAAAAAACAGCTTGCATATGATAGTATGCTTTGAGTGGGCGCATTTGCGTCAAGCCGGGTGGCACCACAGGTTATTTTTCCTGTCCCAGCATTATTGCTGGGGCAGGTTTTGCTTTTTCAAGGAGAGATGATTTATGTTTTTACTGACCAAACGATGGCGCAGCTGAAATCAGCTGATTCCAAAAAAGACAACCTGTATTAAAAAAATAATTACATTAAGGAGAACCATTATGAAAATTGATAACAATATTCCGTACAAAATTTATCTTGATGAAAAGGAAATGCCCAAAGCATGGTATAATCTCAGAGCCGATATGAAGAACAAGCCGGCTCCGCTTCTCAATCCGGCAACTCTTGAGCCGATGACCTTTGATGATCTGATTCCGGTGTTCTGCGACGATCTTGTTAAGCAGGAATTGGACGATACAACGCCCTATTTTGAGATTCCTGAGGAAATCCGTGACTTTTATAAAATGTACCGTCCCGCTCCGCTTGTCAGAGCATACTGCCTTGAGGAAAAGCTCGGAACACCTGCAAAGATTTATTACAAATTTGAGGGTAACAACACATCGGGTTCGCATAAGCTCAATTCGGCAATTGCTCAGGCCTATTACGCAAAAAAGCAGGGACTTAAAGGCGTCACAACGGAAACCGGTGCCGGACAGTGGGGAACGGCTTTGTCAATGGCCTGCTCATACTTTGACCTCGACTGCAAGGTATATATGGTAAAGTGTTCATACGAACAAAAACCCTTCAGACGGGAGGTCATGAGGACATACGGCGCATCCGTTACTCCGTCTCCGTCAATGGATACAAAAATCGGACAAAAGATCAATGCCGAACATCCCGGAACAACAGGCTCGCTCGGTTGTGCAATTTCGGAGGCAGTTGAGGTTGCAACATCAACACCCGGATACAGATATGTGCTCGGCTCGGTATTGAATCAGGTGCTGCTGCATCAGTCGATTATCGGACTTGAAACAAAGGCTGCTCTTGACAAGTATAATATCAAACCTGATGTAATAATCGGTTGCGCCGGCGGCGGTTCAAACCTCGGCGGTCTGATTGCTCCGTTCATGGGAGAAAAGCTGCGCGGTGAGGCTGATTATGAAATCATTGCTGTTGAACCCGCAAGCTGTCCTTCGTTCACAAGAGGAAAGTATGCTTATGACTTCTGTGACACGGGAATGGTTTGTCCGCTTGCAAAAATGAAAACTCTCGGCGCTGATTTCATTCCTGCTCCCAATCACGCAGGCGGTCTGAGATATCACGGCATGAGCTCCACTCTTTCACAGCTTTATGAAGACGGATATATGAAAGCTGTTTCCGTAACGCAAACAGATGTTTTTGCTGCGGCTGAACAATTTGCAAGAGTTGAGGGTATTCTTCCTGCACCGGAAAGCTCACACGCCATCAAGGTTGCAATTGACGAAGCATTGAAATGCAAGGAAACGGGCGAAGAAAAAACAATCGTGTTCGGCTTGACCGGAACGGGCTATTTCGATATGTATGCGTATGAAAAATTCCACGACGGCCTGATGTCTGACTATATTCCTACTGACGAGGAATTGGAAAAATCACTCGCAAAGCTTCCGAAGGTTGAAAAATAATAATTCAGAAAACAAGTGGACACTTTATCGGTGTCCGCTTGCTTTATGGAATCCGCCTTTTTTTACTATTTTCTTGACTTTTTTGTTTTATTATGCTATCATGATAGCACGATAAAGCGCTAAAGCGAGGGCGTATAGATGTGTAATTGGCATAACGAATCAACGGATGAGCTTTGTGAGGCTCTGCTTGCGTTGAAAAATAAGGAGGAATGTTACGCATTCCTTGATGATATCTGCACAATTAAAGAAGTGCTTGAAATGTCGCAGAGGCTTTGGGTTGCAAAACTTCTGAACAAGGACATGAGCTATGTGCAGATTTCCCGGCAAACCGGAGTCAGCACATCAACCATAAGCCGCATAAGTAAGTGCTTTGAATATGGAAACGGCGGTTACAAAATGATCATCGAAAGATTGCAAGAGGTTTGAATAATGATTGAAGAAAAACTGTTGAAGAACGAGGAAAAAGCAATATTCAACCTTCGTTCGCTCTACCGTAAATACGGATACTCTCCTTTCAAAATGAGCAAGTTTGAAGAGTATGATTTATATATCAGAAACAAGGATTTTCTTGTGAGCGACAGGATAATCACGTTTAACGATACAAACGGAAAGCTCATGGCTCTGAAGCCGGATGTTACGCTTTCTATTATCAAGAACAGTGATGACACACCGAATGAAAAGAAAAAAGTTTTCTATAATGAGAATGTTTACAGAGTTTCCAAGAACACGCACCGCTTCAAGGAGATTATGCAGGCAGGTCTTGAGTGTATAGGTGACCTTGACCTTTATGATGTTTTTGAAGTCATCAGACTTGCCGCTGAAACGCTTGAGCAGATTTCAGAAAACTTTGTTCTCAATGTTTCCCATTTCGGACTTTTGCAGAAAATCCTTGGTGACATTTGTCCCGATGCAGGATTTTCGGAGAAAGCAATCAGGTATATTGAAGAAAAGAATATCCACGATCTTTCAAAGCTTTGTGCGGACTATGGCATTGAGGAACAAAAAGCGCAAACTTTGGCAACGATAATCTCTGCAAGCGGCGAACGCAAAAAAGTTCTGTCAAATCTTGAAAACAACTGTTCCGAATCCGACCTCAGCGAGCTTCGTTCAGTTTCAAAAATGCTGGATGCCTTGCCGTTTTCAGACAAGATTCTTTTTGATTTTTCTGTTGTCAACAACATGAATTATTACAGCGGATTTGTTTTTCGCGGTTTTGTTGACGGAATATGTGACGGCGTTCTGGCTGGCGGTCAGTATGACAGAATGATGAAGAAAATGGGAAGAAAATCCGGTGCAATCGGCTTTGCGCTTTATCTTGATTTGCTTGAACAGCTTAGGACGGAGAACGCAGAGTATGATGTTGATGTTCTCCTCGTCTATGACAGCGAAACGGACTGCAAAACGGTTGCCGAAAAGGTTGAACAGCTCATTGAATCGGGAAAAACAGTCAGTGCACAAAAATGTATTCCCGAAAAGCTGAGATATAAAGAAGCGATTGATTTAAGGAGGAATCCGGATGCTTAATGTGGCTTTGCCAAAGGGTCGGCTCGGCGAAAAGGTTTATTCAATGTTTGAAGCTGCAGGCTTTGAATGTCCTTCAATAAAGGAGAATAACCGAAAACTCATTTTTGAAAATGAGGAAAAACAGGTGCGCTATTTCTGGGTTAAGCCCTCCGATGTTCCGATTTATGTTGAGAGGGGAGCGGCGGATATAGGCGTTGCCGGCAAGGATATCCTGCTCGAATGCGAACCAAACATTTATGAGCTTGTTGATCTCGGCGTCGGCAAGTGTAATATGGTGGTTGCAGGCCCAAAGGATTTCACCGATGACGGCACGCGCACGCTGAGAGTTGCAACAAAATTCACGAATATTGCATCGAATTATTACGACAGCATCGGCAGGGACATTGATATCATCAAGCTGAACGGCTCGATTGAGATTGCACCGATTCTCGGACTTTCTGATGTTATTGTCGATATTGTTGAAACCGGCACAACGCTTCGCGAAAATAATCTTGAAGTTAAGACGAAGTTCCTGGCCATAAGCGCAAGACTGATTGCAAACAAGTCGGCTTACAATTTCAAACGAGAGCAGATTGAAAGAATTGTTTCAAGCATAAGCAGCAAGATGTGATGCGGTTTTATTGTAGGGTGCAAAAGTCAGCGGATATTATTGATCTGTCATAGACTGACAGATTGTTTTTGTTATTATCCGAACCGATATCATTGCATGAAAATCCGAAAGGAGCAGAGAAAAAATGATTAAGATATTCAATTACGGAGAAGTGCCGAACAGCGAAATTTTTGCCAGAGATAATATCTCGGTTGATGTTGAAGATGTCGTTTCCGATATAATCGCCGATGTTATAAAAAACGGCGACAGAGCACTCTTTGCTTATTCAAAAAAGTTTGACAAGTCCGAGCTTTCAAGCCTTGAAGTCACAAAAGAGGAAATTGAGGAAGCGTTGAGTCTTGTTGAACCTGAATTTATCTCCATAATGGCCGAGGCGGCGCAGAATATCCGTGATTTCCACGAAAAGCAGGTTCACACAAGCTTCATAATCAACGATAAGGACGGCATCGTTATCGGTCAGAAAGTTATGCCGATTGAAAAGGTCGGACTTTATGTTCCCGGCGGCACGGCGGCTTATCCCTCAACGGTTCTCATGGACAGTATACCGGCAAAGATTGCAGGTTGTCCCGAACTTGTTATGGTAACACCGCCGAAGCAGGACGGAAAGGTTAATCCTGCAATCCTTGCTGCCGCTTCAATCGCAGGAGTTGACCGGATTTTCAAGGTCGGAGGTGCACAGGCGGTTGCGGCTCTGGCATACGGAACGCAAAGCATTCCCAGGGTTGACAAAATCGTAGGCCCGGGTAATGCCTATGTTGCCGAGGCGAAGAAGCAAGTTTTCGGCAAGGTTTCAATTGATATGATTGCAGGGCCGAGTGAGATTCTTGTTGTTGCCGATTCAACCTGCAACCCGGCGGTTGTTGCCGCCGATCTTCTCTCTCAGGCTGAGCACGACAAGATGGCAAGCGCAGTCCTCGTAACCGATAACAAGCTGTTTGCTCAAGCGGTAAGCGATGAGCTTGAAAAGCAGATACCCCTCCTTTCCCGTGCCGATATTGCGCGAGCTTCAGTTGACAACAACGGAAAAATTATTGTTGCTGAAGATAATCTTCTGCTTGCTATCGACATTGCAAATGAAATTGCTCCCGAGCACCTTGAACTTTGCGTTGATAATCCGTTCGACTATCTTGACAAAATCAAGCATGCCGGTTCAATCTTCATGGGCAAAAACTGCCCCGAGGCTCTGGGTGATTATTTTGCAGGGCCGAACCATACTCTGCCGACAAGCGGAACAGCAAGATTCTTTTCTCCGCTTTCCGTTGATGATTTCGTAAAGAAATCACAGTATACCTACTATTCTTCTGCTGCACTTGAAAAGGTGGCAGATAAGATAGCATACTTTGCAAACAAGGAGGGTCTGAGCGCACACGGCGAAAGCGCAACGGTGCGATTCAAAAAATAATGAGCAGGTTTTTTTCGGAAAAATATTCTTCCCTTGTTCCTTATACCCCCGGAGAACAGCCGCAGGATAAGAAATATGTTAAGCTAAACACCAACGAATCACCGTTCCCTGTGTCGCAGGCAGTTGCAAAGGCGGTTGAAGCCGAGGCAGGTAAACTTCAGCTTTATTCCGACCCTGAATGTGTGCAACTGAGGAAAGAGGCGGCTGCGGTTTTCGGGATAAATGACGACGAAATAATTATGACAAACGGCTCGGATGAGGTTCTGAACTTTGCGTTCATGGCATTTGCCGATGAAAAGAATCCGCTTCGCTTTGCGGATATTACTTACGGATTTTATACCGTATTTGCCGAGCTTAACCATATTCCGTATAAAGAGATTCCGCTGCGTGAGGACTTTACGATTGACCTGAACGACTATCTGGCTGTCAACGAAACTGTCGTAATTGCAAATCCTAATGCACCGACAGGACTTGAACTTCCGCTTGGTGCCATTGAGGAAATCGTGAAGAGCAATCCCGATAATGTTGTAATTGTTGATGAGGCATATATTGATTTCGGCGGTCAGAGCGCAGTGCCTCTTACGAAAAAATATGACAATCTGCTTGTGACGGGAACCTTTTCAAAGTCACGCTCAATGGCAGGCGCAAGGCTCGGCTTTGGCATCGGCAATCCAAAGCTCATTGCCGACCTTAACACGGTCAAGTACTCAACGAACCCCTACAATGTCAACCGTCTGACAGCGGTTGCAGGCATTGCCGCACTCCGGGACAATGACTATTATATGAATAATTGCAAAATCATTCAGCAGAACCGGGCCCGGACAACGGCGGAGCTTGAAAGTCTCGGCTTTACCGTCCTTCCGTCAAAGACGAACTTTGTTTTTGCAAAGTCGGACAAAGTTAGCGGAGAGAAGCTTTATCTTGCGCTGAAAGAGAAGGGTATTCTCATTCGCCACTTTACAAAGGAGCGCATTTGCGATTATAATAGAATAACCATCGGCACAGCCGAGCAGATGGAAATTTTCGTTTCTGCGGTAAAAGAGATTGTCGGCTGAGATGTGCTGAATGTTGTTGATGATGAAGCAAATCCGTTGAATACTCCACACTCTTAATGGAAGTATTCAGGATTCTTTTCATCCGTCTTGTGAGAATAAGAAACAGAAAGGATGTTTCAGATGAGAACAGGAAATATCAGTAGAAAGACCAATGAGACGAATATCGCCCTGGGCGTAAACCTTGACGGAAGCGGCAAGGCGGACATTGCAACGGGATGCGGTTTTCTTGACCACATGCTGAACCTCTTTGCCTGTCACGGAAGATTTGATTTGACCGTGAAGTGTGACGGTGATACTTATGTTGATTATCACCACACGGTTGAGGATATCGCAATCAGTCTGGGCAAAGCATTTGCTTGCGCCCTCGGTGAAAAAAAAGGCATCGTACGCTACGGAGACATTGCTCTGCCGATGGATGAGTCGCTGATTCTTTCTGCTGTTGATATTTCCGGCAGGGGAGGACTATATTTTTCACTTGACATACCGACTGAAAAGGTCGGCGATTTTGATACCGAGCTTGTTGAGGAGTTCTGGCGTGCTTTTGCCTGCGCAGCGGGTGTAACACTCCACATTCGTCAGCTTGCCGGCAGCAACTCCCATCACATCATTGAGGGTGCTTT
>JAEDHZ010000231.1 GCA_016292705.1 Clostridiaceae bacterium | reverse complement strand
TGTATGTGAGGTGCAGAATATGAAACTGAGCGAAATTAAAATCGGACAGTCCGTGAGAATAAAATCAGTCGGCGGAAAGGGCACATTGCGCCAGCATTTTCTTGATATGGGAGTAATTCCCGGGGCAACCGCAACGCTCATTCAGTTTGCACCGATGGGTGATCCCATGGATCTCCTGATTCACGGCTATGAGCTGACGCTCAGGCTGGATGATGCCGCACGCATTGAGGTTGAACCGGTGAAGCCGGGTGAGACCTTCAAAAGGAAAACTTCGGCATTCCTTGAAGCGAGCGAGCATCCCGGACTCGGAGAGGACGGAAAGTACCATGTCAAAGGCAGCGGTGACCCTGTTGCAAAAGGAACAACTCTTACCTTTGCCCTTGCCGGAAATCAGAACTGCGGAAAAACAACGCTCTTCAATCAGCTCACCGGCTCAAATCAGCATGTCGGAAACTTTCCGGGAGTTACTGTTGACCGCAAAGACGGAGTAATCCGGGGCTATCCGAACACATTGGTTACTGATTTGCCGGGTATATATTCACTTTCTCCATACACGAGCGAGGAGGTTGTTTCCCGCCGCTTTATTCTTGAACAAAAGCCGACGGGAATCATCAACATTGTTGATGCAACAAACATCGAACGCAATCTTTATCTGACGCTCCAGCTCATGGAACTTGAAGTTCCCGTTGTTCTTGCTCTCAACATGATGGATGAGGTGCGTGGAAACGGCGGAACGGTTGATATCAACAAAATGGAGGAAATGCTCGGAATTCCGGTTGTTCCGGTTTCTGCGGCAAAGAATGAGGGTGTTGATGAGCTTATACGCCATGCCGTCCATGTTGCCCAATACCGTGAACGCCCGGGAAGAACAGACTTCTGCGATGAAAATGCCCGTGGCGGAGCGCTCCACCGTGCGCTGCACGGAATCATGGAGCTGATAAGCGACCACGCAAAAAGTGCAGAAATACCCTTGCGGTTTGCGGCAACAAAGGTTGTTGAGGGAGATGAGATGATAACAAATGCCCTCAACCTTTCCGATAATGAAAAGGAAATGATTGAACATATCGTTCTTCAAATGGAAAAGGAGGGAGGACTTGACCGTGCCGCCGCTGTTGCGGACATGAGGTTTTCTTTCATAACAAGCCTTTGCAGCCGCTGTGTTGTCAAACCTGCCGAAAGCAGGGAGCACCGCCGCAGCAGAAAAATCGACAGGGTTTTAACGGGTAAGTATACAGCAATACCTGCCTTTGTCGGAATCATGGCTCTTGTTTTTTATCTGACTTTCAATGTTTTCGGTGCGGCTCTTCAGGATCTTCTGCAGGCCGGAATTGACGCGTTCTGCGGTTTTGTTGACCGTTTTCTCACCGATGCCGGCGTCAATGAACTGCTCCATTCGCTGATTATTGACGGAATCTTCGGAGGTATCGGAAGCATACTGAGTTTTATTCCGATTATTCTCATCCTCTTCCTTTTTCTCTCGCTTCTTGAGGACAGCGGATATATGGCGCGCATTGCCTTTGTTACGGACAAGCTGCTCAGAAAAATCGGTCTTTCCGGCCGAAGCATCGTTCCTCTCCTTATCGGCTTCGGCTGTACCGTTCCCGGCGTAATGGCAAGCAGAACAATGCCCTCGCAAAGAGACCGGCGGCTGACAATCATGTTGATTCCTTTCATGAGCTGCACGGCAAAGCTTCCGATATACGGACTTCTGACTCAGGCGTTTTTCCCGGAATACAGCGGACTTATCATGGTCGGAATCTACTTTTTCGGAATCCTTACGGCAATAGCCGTGGCTTTGCTGATGAAGCACACCGCTTTCAAAGGTGAGGCTGTTCCGTTCGTTATGGAACTTCCGAATTACCGCTTGCCAAAGCTCAAAAATGTTCTCCAGCTCATCTGGGACAAGGCGAAGGATTTTCTTCAGCGTGCTTTCACGGTGATATTTGTTGCAACTGTGGTGATATGGTTTTTGCAGAGCTTTGATTTTCGCCTCAATCCGGTTCTCGGTCATCAGGAAAAGAGTATGCTTGCGGCGATTGCCGGATTTATCGCTCCGATATTTGCACCGCTCGGTTTCAGCGATTGGCGTATCTGCACCTCCCTCATTGCCGGTTTCATGGCAAAGGAGAGCGTTGCTTCAACCTTGTCCGTTCTGCTTTCCGGCGCTTCGGTAACAACAATTCTCACTCCGCTTGCCGCAATCTGCTTTCTTGTTTTCTGCCTTTTGTATACACCCTGCGTTGCAGCCGTTGCCTCAATTCGCCGTGAACTTGGCGGAAAATGGGCCGGGGGAGTTGTTGTCGGTCAGTGCGCAATTGCCTATCTGCTTGCGAGCGTTGTTCATCTTTGCGGAATACTTCTGGGGGTGGCATAATGAATTTCGCCGATATCGTATGTATAATTTTGCTTGCGGTTGCTTTTGTCTTTGCCGTAATCAGAATCAAAAAAGGTAAAACGGGTTGCTGCGGCGGTTGCAAAGATTGTTCTTTCTGCAACGGTTGCAAATGCCCGTGCGAAAAGTATAAATAACTGATAAGCCGCTGAAAAATCACAGTATATAAATCTGCACATCTGATTTAACAAGAGATTAACTAATCAGCGCAAATGAAGCTGAACTGAAACAGATCAGCCGCACCGAGGACACATCCAACGGTGCGGCTGACGCATTATATCATTCAATCATTTTTTCAATGCCGCTTCAACAAGGCCGACAAAAAGCGGATGCGGCT
>JAEDHZ010000230.1 GCA_016292705.1 Clostridiaceae bacterium | reverse complement strand
TCTGAGGTGTTTATCATGATAAAAATTTCCCCGTCAATTCTCTCCTGCGACTATTCAAAAATGGGTGAGGAATTCAAAAGAATGGAGGACTGCAAAGCGGATTGGCTTCACATTGATGTTATGGACGGCCACTTTGTTCCCAACATCACGCTCGGCGCACCGGTTGTCAAGTGCATGAGGAAATGCAGCAACCTCGTTTTTGATGTGCATCTCATGATAAGTGACCCGAAAAAATATATCCCCGACTTTGTTCAAGCCGGGGCAGATGTGATTACATTCCATGTTGAGTCAGACTCCCCTGTTGAGGAAACAATTGACCTCATCCGTTCGCTCGGCTGCAAAGCCGCCCTTTCCGTCAAGCCGAAAACTCCCGTTGAGGTTGTTTTCCCATATCTTGAAAAGCTTTCTATGGTGCTTGTGATGACGGTTGAGCCGGGATTCGGCGGTCAGAGCTTCATGGCGGACATGATGGACAAGGTCAAGGTTCTCCGTGCCGAATGCAAAAAGAGAGGTCTTGACACGGACATCCAGGTTGACGGAGGAATCAACGAACAAAACGCCGGCCTTGCCGTGGAAAGCGGCGCAAATGTTCTTGTTGCCGGAAGTGCCGTCTTCGGCTCAAAGGACGCAAAAGCAACCATCGCAAGTCTGAAGAATCACTGATCAGGCAGAAAGAACAGTAAGCGCATCCTTTTCAATGAGGCATTCTCCGTATTCCCTGAGTGAGTTCAGCCTTGCCTCGTCAAATGATGCCTCGTCAAGATATTCCGAAAGAACGCACCGCTTTTTTCCGCAGCAACCTGAAACCAAAAGGAAGAATGTTCCGTCCGCACGGTAAAGAGAACCGCTTTGCTCTTTCGCTTCAAGGTTTTTCAAAGCTCTTGCCGAGTCAATAAAGTTATTGATGTTTTCAGAGAAAAAGACTGTTGTCTGTTCCGTTTCATCGCCTGCGTTTTCCTTTCCCTGTTTAAAAATCATCAGGCAGCCGCCAAATGAATCGGGCATGACCTCAACTTCAAGCGAGCTGCAGCATAGAACGGCCTTTCCGGTTTCAAGGCGAATTGTTTCAAGAATATTGCGGACAAGGTTCTTTGTTCTTTCGTTTGCGTAATCAAGCTCTTCATAGGTTATTCTCCTTTTTTCAAGATCCTCCTTTGAAAGCTCAACAAGAACACTTTTTTCGTCAATCGCATCAATTTTCATTGTCGTTTCTCCTTATGTATAATCTTCAATTCAATGATACTACTCTTTTTGTAAATAATCAATGAACAAAATATGGCAGCGTTCTGCTCAACGGGAGGCGAAATTTTGCAGCAACAAAAAAAAGAGCCGTTCTTTGCGCTCGGCAACCCGACTTTCAAACATAACCTTGACACATGCCTTGCTTCGGCTTTTCTTCTTTTTGCCGCCGTTTTCAAAAGCGGAATTGCGGTGATTCTGCAGGCTGCGGTCTGCGTTTCGGTCTGCTGCCTTTGCGAATATTTTTCATTCAGATTCTTCCTCTCGCTGAAAAAGCCGCTTTCGCAGCTTGGAGCTGTGAGCACAGGGCTTCTGATTGCCCTGCTTTTGCCGTCAAGCGCACCGCTTTATGTCGGCGCTTCCGCTGCCTGCTTTGCTTCTTTGGTCTGCAAGTTGCCCTTCGGTTCGGAAAAAAACTCACCCTTTGCTCCGGTGGCTGCCGCCGTATGCTTTGTCTCGCTCTGTTTTTCTCAGTATGTTTTTTCATATCCGGCGCAGACAGAGCTCTCATCGGTCGTCTTTTCCGATTCACCTGACTTCATTGCAGGCACAAGTCTGCTTGATATGCTTGACAAATCAGCGGGATTAAGGCTCAACACCTTTTCTGTCACAGCGCTTTTGTCCGGTTCATACCCCGGCGCAGCGGGAACCGGCTTCATTCTTGTTCTCCTTGCCGTTGCTCTTTTCCTTGCGCTGAGGAGACCTGAAGAACTTTTGGTTTCCGGCGGATTTCTGATTGCATGCGCAGTTTTTGCTTTCCTCTTTCCACGCATTTCCGCAGGCAGGCTGATCTCCGTAGTTATGGAACTTTGCGCAGGGTCTCTGATATTTGTGGCACTGCTTGTTGCAAACAGCTCTCCGACCGTACCCTACGGCACGGCAAAAAAACTCATATACGGCGCAACAATCGGAGTGGTTTGTATGCTTTTGCGCCGCTTTTTCAAGAGTATTGATGCGCCCTGCCTTGCGGTCATGATTGTCAGTGCCGTTGCCCCCGTCTTTTTGAACAGAAGCAAAAAGGCACGCAAAAAGGAAAAAGGGAGGGTAAGCGCGTGAAAAAATCTGACAATTTTTCAAAACTTCGCCTTTCCCTTGCCGTTTTCAAGGGTGCTTTTGTTTATAATCCGGTGCTCACTCAGGTACTCGGAATATGTCCGATTGTTGCGGCGGCAACAACCCTCAAGAGCGCCGCCGTGCTCTCCGCTGTCCTTTCGGCAGCAGTCATTCTTTGCGAAACCGTGGCGTCAATTGCCCTCAAAAAGGTTTCACGAAACATCAGAGTTTGCCTTTACTGCCTTTTTGCAAGCGTGCCGACTCTCATTTCAATGTGTCTCATTGACGGAAAAACGCTTTCCGCCCTCGGCGCATTTCTCCCGCTGATTTCCGTCAATGCCGTGATTGTTGTCCGCTGCGAAAAATTTGCCGTCAGGACAAATGTCCGCAATGCGCTTTCGGATTCTCTCGCCTGTGCCGCAGGCTTTTGTGCTGTTGCT
>JAEDHZ010000229.1 GCA_016292705.1 Clostridiaceae bacterium | reverse complement strand
GAATGTTTCAAACGATTCCCGTATCTTTTCGATGAGTGTTTCATTATTTGTGGAAAGCAAAAATTCTTCAAATGAAAGCGGATACATTGTCAACATATCAACTTTGCCCACTGGAAACGAAAAATTTCCTCTGTTGATGGCAAGCCCCAAAAGACTGCCAGCGGCAACAATGTGGTATTCGTTTGCTTCTTCGGCGAAATATTTGAGCGAAGTCAGAGCCTGCTCGCAGGCTTGAATTTCATCGAAAATGATGAGTGTTTTATGCGGAAAAATCGTTTGCTTTGCATATGCGGAGATTTCTTCAATGATCCGCTTGGGGTTAAGGTCGGGAGCAAAAATTTTATTCAGTGTTTCGGTATTGCCCTCAAAATGAAGGTATACAACATTGTCGTAGTATTTCTTACCGAATTCCAGCAAAGCATATGTTTTACCTACCTGCCGTGCGCCTTTCAATAAGAGCGGCTTGCGAAACGAAGAATTCTTCCACTCGACCAGTTTATCTGTAATGAGTCGCTTCATAAATGAGACCTCCATAATCTTACTGATTATATTATAGACGATTTTAACTGAAAAGTCAATACTAAAACAATAAAAAGTTCCGAAAAGTGCGACCGCGTATCACAAAAAAGAACATAAAGCGACACGCTAAGAGAATTAGAACAGAGTAATAGGAGAATATACACGGTGCTGACCATCTGCACCTTTGACGCGCAGAGAAAAATGCGGTATAATATCCACAGAAAGAATTGCATCGCAATTCTTTTCGGCTGCCGCCTTACCGCACTTCGTGCGGCTGTGGTATTGACGGCCTCGCAAAAATGCCCTTGCAAGCAAGCATTTTTGCATCGTAGTATAATAAAGTCGCAGAAAAAACTGCGTGGTCTTTGAAAAGGGAATAGTGGTCAGTGCCTTTCTACACTATTATATATAAGGAGGGCATACATAATGAAAAGGGTAGCAAATTTATATCGAGTGTCAACAAAAAAGCAGGTTGATCTTGTGAAGGATGATATTCCAATGCAGCGGATCGCTTGCCGCGAGTTTGCCGAAAGGCAAGGGTGGACGGTTGTCATCGAAAAAGAGGAAAAGGGTATCTCCGGCTTCAAGGTTTCCGCCTCCAAGCGTGATGCGATACAGGAACTCAAGGATTCCGCCCTCAAAGGTGAATTCGATGTGCTTCTCGTTTTTATGTTCGACCGTCTCGGCCGTATCGAAAACGAAACGCCGTTTATTCTTGAATGGTTTACGGAGCATGGGGTTGAAGTATGGAGCGTCAACGAGGGACAACAGAAGATCGAAACCCATTCGGATAAGCTTATGAATTACATACGCTTTTGGCAGGCGTCGGGCGAATCCGAAAAGACGGCAATCCGTGTCCGGACAAGACTGCAACAGATGACAGCCGAGGGTATCTTTACGGGCGGACCGGTTCCGTTCGGGTATCGGCTTGTAGACAATGGGAGAAAGAACAAAAAAGGAAAGAGTGCGCTTGATCTTGCAAAAGATCCGGCAACAGCTCCGGTTCGTTTGAAGTTGTTTTTGATGGTTGCGGATGAAGGATACGGAACTCACCAACTTGGTGAATGGTTAAACCGTCAGGGATACAGGACTTCAACCGGAGCAAAATTTCATTCCAGCAGTGTTCTCAGGATTTTGAAAAGTCCGCTTAACCGTGGATTTCTTGTCAGAGGCAATGTGAGTTCAGAAAGAATCCCGGAACTTCAGATCGTGCCGGATCAACTGTTCTTCCGTGTACAGCAGATTCTTGAAGAAAGAGCCTGTAAGGAGGAACATAAACGCACTGTGTGCCGTACCAACAAAAGTCAATCTTTGCTTGGAGGAAATCTTTTCTGCGGACATTGCGGATGTCGTTTGGTGGCAAGCCGCAGGACAGAAAAAACAGTACATAAGGACGGTAGTGTCAAAGAACGGAACTACGGGATTTATGTGTGTTACCACAGGAGCAGGGGACTTAACGATTGCGACGGTGCCACCACTTATATTGCCGACAGGGTAGATAAGTGCGTATTGCAGACCGTACATGAGATTTTTGCCAACATTGCAGGATGCCCCGAAGAGGAGAAAATTCAGCTTGCTTTCAAACGGTCTGTCGAAGCCAGCCGATTGGAACAGTTGAAACTAACAGAGCAGATTGCAAAGGACGAAAAACAGCTTGGTACGCTTCGCGCCGAAATTGCCAATGCTTTGACCGGAAACAGTGTCTATACCTCGGAGGACTTGTCCACTGCTATTACGGCGGTGCGCACAAGAATTGACGAGAGCAGGGAACGGTTGAAGACTTTGCAGGATGAGGAAGAACAGAAAAAGGTCATGTCAGACGGGATTATCCCGGCATATCGGAGATTCAGCACATGGGCTTTGGAATTTGATGAAACCTCACTTGAAGGCAAGAAGATGATTATCAATGAACTGTTTAGACGGATTGAGTTGAGTAAGGACTATAAGGTGCGCTGTTATGTGAACTTCACCTACAAGCAATTCTGTACCGAATGGGCGACACTTGAACAAAAGATAAATGCCACCGCTTGATTGTCGGCGGCATTTTCATTGCAAAGACTTTCCTTCTACGACTGACCGCTATTGAGGAATTATGTATGCTTTAAGGGAGCTTTGTGCCTGTGTTTCACTTAACAGACACCCGCCTGCACACCCCGTGCGAGATGCCCTATCAGCGAGAGCACCTGACTGTTAATCAGGGAGTCGTTGGTTCAAGTCCAACAGGGGGAGCC
>JAEDHZ010000228.1 GCA_016292705.1 Clostridiaceae bacterium | reverse complement strand
AAAATCCAACACTCTGTTGACACTTATGACACGATGTGATAAAATTATACCAATATTGTGCCTTTTGGTGCAGATATTTTTGATACGGAGGATGAGTATATGCCATTTTCAGATTTTGGAATTTTTCTTGGCGATGTTTCTCTTACCGAAGAGAACTATTTTACAAAGGATCCGATGAAGGCGCAGAACACTGTTCTCAAAAAAATTCTGCGCAGGAACAAGAACTGCGAATACGGAAAAAAATATAACTTTGCCGACATAAAAAGCTTCCGTGAGTATCAGGACAAAGTTCCTCTTACCACCTATGCGGATTATGAACCCTATGTTGACCGCATGATCAAAAACAAGGAGAATAATCTCATGTTCAGCGGTTGGAATGTCCGTTACTGTTCATCCTCCGGCAGCATCGGAAAGCCGAAGATTCTCCCCAAATCGGTCAAAGACCTCTGGACAATGCAGTGCATCGGCTTTTCCGCCTCGGTTGCAACCGCCGCCCATTGGATCAAAAAGCACCAGAACAAGCGTATGCCGGCTTCAATAGGCCCGCTCGCCCTTGTTCTCACCGGTCACAGGCTTGAAGACGGAAAGCGTTGCAACGGCGCAGGTCAGATTCCGCTTACATACCTCAAGGCTATCACACCGTTTTTCTGCACTTCTCCCCTTGATCTTCTCTATCCCGAACACGAGGAACTTCTTGACACCGCATATCTTCAGGTTCTTTTTGCTGTTAAGAATGAACGCGTCAGCTATCTCGGCTCAATGGTAGTCACCCTTCTCACAACTATGTTTGACTGCCTTGAGGAAAACTGGGAAATGATTTGCCGTGACATTGAAACCGGAACAATCAGCCCCACCGTCAAAATTACACCGGAGCTGCGTGCAAAGTTCAACAGAAAGCTCAAGCCCGACCCAAAGCGTGCCGCTTTCCTGCGCAAGGAATTTGAAAAAGGCTTTGATGACCCCATCGCTCCGCGTATCTGGCCAAACCTCACATGGGCTTACGGAATGATAAACTCAACTCTCGGCACTTATGTTGACAAGCTCAAAAAACACATCGGCCCCGATATTCCGATTCACAACATGGGCTATGCAGCCGCAGAAGGCTTTTTTGCAATGGCAACCGAGCTCAATGTTACTGATGCCGTTCTTCTTCCGAACTTCACTCTGTTTGAGTTCCTGCCGATTAACGACGGCGACGATGAATCCGACCACAATGCAAGACCTCTACTTATCAATGAGCTTGAAGTTGGAAAAACCTATGAGCTCATCATTTCAAACTTCTCCGGTCTTTACAGATACCGCATGGAGGATGTTATCAAGGTTACCGGAATGTATAACAACACTCCGCGCGTTGAATTCCTTTACAGACTCGGTCTGAGCATGAACATTGCAAACGAAAAGACCACCACACAGATGGTTGACTGGGCGGCAGAGGAAACAGCAAAGGAAATGGGCGATGAATTTACCGGTCACAGCTTCAGCTATGACTATTCAACAAATCCCCCGCGCTACTGTATGCTTGCCGAAGTTAACCGCGAGGTCAGCGAAGAGGACAGACAAAAATATATTGATATTCTTGACGAAAAGCTCAAGAGCGTCAACGAAAAATACTTTAAATACAGACGCTGGGGCATGATTAACCGTCCGGAGGTTCTTTTCCTCAAGGAAGGCACCTATGACGGTTACAAGGAAATGTTGCGCAAAAAGGGAGTTGTTCTCAATCAGATCAAGCCCGTTACCGTCATCAACACCGATGAAAGGCGTGAGTTCTTCTTCTCCCACATTGCAACTCCCGGCGAACACAACATCAAGTCAAAATAAAATGATTCAAAAGCTGCCGCTGCTTCTAAAGCATTTGCGGCAGCTTTCTTCTATGTTTAAATTAAATGAAAAAACAATCTTGCCACAGCGGCAAAAAATCATAAATCTCTTTACAACACGGCTTCTGTATGATACAATATCTATCGAACAAATGTTCGATAGGAGGCAGAAGCTATGGCTGACCGAATCATTCTTCACTGCGACCTCAACAATTTTTTTGCTTCGGTTGAATGTATCGACCACCCGGAATGGAGAGAGGTTCCTATGGCCGTTTGCGGAAGCGTTGAGGAACGGCACGGAATAGTCCTTGCGAAAAATGAAAAGGCAAAAAAATTCGGTGTCAAAACAGCCGAGGCTGTCTGGCAGGCACAGATAAAATGTCCTCAGCTTGTTATTGCGCCGCCCAACTATGACAAGTATATGTTTTATTCAAAAGCCGTACGCACAATTTACGAGAGATATACAGACAAAGTTGAGCCGTTCGGAATGGATGAATGCTGGCTCGACATCACCGGCAGTACCCTGATTTTCGGCAACGGAGAAAAAATTGCACAGGAAATAAGAGAATGCGTCAAACGGGAAACCGGACTCACCATTTCTGTCGGTGTAAGCTTTAACAAGGTCTTTGCCAAACTTGGCTCGGACATGAAAAAGCCGGACGCCGTTACGGTCATTGACAGAGCACATTTTCAATCAATTGTCCGTCCGCTTCCGGTTCAGGACATGATCGGCGTCGGCAAAGCAACAAAAAGGCGTCTCGATTCAATCGGCGTTACCACCCTCGGCGAGCTTGCGGATACCGATTTGCAACTGCTGCGCCAGGTACTCGGTAAGGCCGGAGAACAGCTCTGGATTTGCGCTTGCGGAAAGGATACCTCACCCGTGCTTTCAAAAAGCGAGATTCCGCCCGCAAAAAGCTTCGGGCGCAGTGTCACCTGTGTGCGTGACCTC
>JAEDHZ010000020.1 GCA_016292705.1 Clostridiaceae bacterium | reverse complement strand
GCGCTTTGTGGGAAAGCGGCTTTTCAAGGTAGTCGTTGTAAAGTGTCTGAATCTTCGGATTTGCGTGCGAATAGCGCAGGGGGTTCTCCTTGTCGAGTGAATAAAGGATTGCTCCTCGCTCTCCGGCAAGCTCAACTCCCTCGTGAATCGGTTGTCCGCCGCCGCCTGAGCAGCCGCCCGGACAAGCCATGACCTCAATGAAGGCATAGCTGACTTCGCCTTTCTTCAACGCTTCAATAAGCTTGCGGGTGTTTGCAAGACCGCTGACAACGGCAACTCTTACCTTTGCGCCGTTGATGTCAAAGGTAGCCTCTTTCCAGCCGTCAAGTCCACGGACATCGGAGAAAGCGTCTGCGTCCGGATTCTCGCCGGTAATAAGATAATATGCACTTCTCAATGCCGCTTCCATAACTCCGCCGGTTGCGCCGAAAATTACGCCGGCTCCGGTTGCAATGCCGAGCGGATTGTCAAATTCACATTCCTCAAGTCCCTCAACACCGACATGATCTGCACGCAACATTCTTGCAAACTCTCTTGTTGTGAGCGCAACATCAACATCCGGATCGCCGCAGGCGTCGTTCATCACGGGGATTGCGCATTCGTGCTTTTTCGCCGTGCAGGGCATGATTGAAACGCAGAAAATGTTCTTCGGGTCAACGCCGAGCAGTTTGGCGAAGTAGCTCTTTGCAACGGCGCCAAACATCTGCTGGGGCGATTTTGCGGAGGAAAGGTTGTCGGTGAACTCGGGGTACTGTCCCTTGAGAAAACGAACCCAGCCGGGGCAGCAGGAGGTCATCAGCGGAAGCTTTCCGCCGTTTTTGATTCTTTCAAGCAGTTCGCTTCCCTCCTCCATAATGGTGAGGTCAGCCGAAAAATTCGTATCAAAAACATAGTTGAAGCCGAGAGCCTTTGCGGCGGCAACCATGCGCTTTTCGGTTGCAAATTCCCTGCTCAGACCGAACGATTCCGCCCATGCGGAGCGGACAGCCGGAGCAATCTGAACAACGGTAATTTTGTTTTCGTCTGCAAGGGCGTCATAAACTCTCTGGGTGTCGTCTCTTTCACGCAGAGCACCGGTCGGACAATGGGTGATGCACTGACCGCAGAGCGAGCAGTCGGTTTCCCAAAGCTTTTTGTGCTCTTTAACGCCGACGGTTGTTCTTGAACCGGTGTTCTGAACTTCCCAGACATGGAGAGCCTGAACCTTATCGCAAACCTGAACGCAACGCATACACTTTATGCAGCGGCTTGCATCTCTGACAAGAGGAAAATCGCCGTGGGGTTTGATGCGCTCAATGCTTGTATCATAAACATTTTCAAAGATATTGAGGTCGTTTGCAACTTTCTGGAGCTGGCAGGTTCCGCTGCGCACGCAGGTTGTGCAATAGCAGTTGTGCTCACTCAGAATGAGCTGAATGTTAACTCTTCTTGCCTCACGCACACGGGGGCTGTTTGTGAAAACAACCATTCCGTCCTCTGCCTTTGTGTTGCAGGAAGCAACAAGGCGTTCGTTGCCCTCCACCTCAACAACACAGATGCGGCAGGCACCGATTTCGTTGAGCTGTTTGAAATAGCAGAGAGTCGGAACATTTATGTTCGCTTTTTTTGCCGCATCAAGAATCGTTGAACCGTCTTCAACCTCAACGGCAATGTTATCAATTGTGAGCTTTACCATTGTAAAATTCTTCCTCCTTTCAGTGCGCCGTAGCCGAATTTATCGCATCTCAGGCAGCGTGAAGCCTCCTGGAATGCCTGCTGAAGCGTCATTGAATTTTCCATAAGGAGGAAGTCATGCTTCCTTTCCTCAGCGCACCTTTCGGTGAGGTTGATTCTTCCGCAAGGAGGCTGCGGAGCAATCGGAGCTTCAGGAATTTCAACATCAACGCTGATTTTTGAATCAAAGCCGAGGTAATGGTCAATGTTGGCGGCGGCTGTTTTTCCTGCCGCAATCGCCATGATTGCGCTTGCCGGGCCGGTGACGCAGTCTCCACCGGAGAACAGGCCGTCGTGGTCGCTGACGATGGTCTTCATGTCAGCCATAATTCTTCCCCATTTGGTCTGAAGTCCGCTGTGTTCAAAGTGCTTTGAGTCAATTGCCTGACCGATTGCAACAACAATGAGGTCACATTCAATTCTGCGCAAAGGCTCGTCCGCACGGATTGGAGCCGGTCTGCCGCGCTTGATATTGCTTATCATCTGCGGAGCAACCCAGAGAGCCTTGACATTTCCGTTTTCGTCAAGTTCAATTTTTTCCGGAGTCATAAGCTCAAGAATGTCGCAATCCTCTGCGAGCGCACCCTCAACCTCTTCGGGCAGGGCGGTCATGTCCTCTCTGCGGCGTCTGTAGACACAGGTGACGCTCTTTGCGCCGAGGCGCATGGAACTTCTTGTGCAGTCCATTGCAACATTGCCGCCGCCGATAATAACAACTTTCTTGCCGGAGTAATCGGGCATTTCGCCGTCACCTATGCTGCGAAGCATTTCAACGGCGGAGATGACGCCGTTTCCGTCTTCGCCCTCAATGCCGAGCTTGTTGTCGGTATGAGCACCGATTGCGATATAGGTTGCGTCAAACTTCCTTCTGATTTCTTCAAAGGTAATATCTGTTCCGATATCAACGCCGATTTTAACCTCAATGCCGGTTGAAAGGATTGTGTCGATTTCCTTGTCAAGGATTTCTCTCGGGAGTCGGTAGCTCGGAATACCGTAGCGAAGCATTCCTCCGAGGTGCTTCCTCTTTTCAAAAACCGTAACCTTGTGTCCCATGAGAGAAAGGAAGTATGCCGCAGTGAGACCGGACGGACCTCCGCCGATAACAGCAACCTTTTTGCCCGTTTCGGGCGCACAGGCGGGAACGGGTACTTCTCCGGCGTTGTCAACAGCCATCCTCTTGAGACCTCTGATGTTGATTGCTGCGTCAACAAGGCGTCTGCGGCAGTGCGACTCGCACGGATGCTCGCAAACAAGGGCACAGGCGGAGGGGAAGGGATTGTCCTTTCTGATAAGGCGGACTGCGTCCTGATATCTTCCGGCCTTGACAAGGGCAACATAACCCGGAATGTCAACATTTGCAGGACAGAGCGAAACGCAGGGAACAGCCTTGTCAAAGCGGCAAAGGCAGGTTCCGTTAAGGTGAGCCTCATAGTCCTCCCTGAATCCGTTCAGACCGCGCAGAACCATTTGCGCAGCTTCATAGCCGATTGCGCAGTCAGCGGTGAGACTGATGACACGGGCGGTTTTTTCAATGAGGTCAAGTGTACCCTCGTCTGCGTTGCCGTCAAGGACATTTTCAATAAGCTTATGAAGCTGGCCGAGGCCGACACGGCAGGGCGTGCATTTTCCGCACGACTGGCTGTGACAGACATTGACAAAGGCCGCAGCCATGTCAACGGGACAAACGCTGACGGGGTTCGCCTGCAAGCGGCGGACAAGATCTCCGTAGATCTCGTCAATAACACCCTGAGCGCTTATCGGGGTTGGAATTGATAATCTGCTCAAAACTGAAACTCCTCTCGTTTGAATGGAATCTTTTCTCTGTTTTCAAATATCACAATATTATTTATGATAAAAGTCAACTATGCAAATTTTACCACAGTTTGCAAGGCAAAATAAAGCCGATTTGTAAACTTATCGGTCAAAATTTCTGTTTTTTTGCAAAAAACAACGGAGTTGTCCTTTGAGGACAGCTCCGCAAGAAAATTACATTTTTATGAGTTACGCCTTGATCGTTTTTTCGGCCGGGCTGACAACTTGAACCTTGTTCTTGAAAGCATCAGTATAGTTTTCAAAGAACATAAGGAAGAAAATGAACTGGAGCGGAATGACTTCAACAAGTCCTGTTCGGCCGTATTTCTGATCAAGCAGTATGTTCATTATGTATGCCACCAAAAGCGTCAGAGCAAGAATAACAAGCATTGCAATGGCAAGAGGAAGATATGCCTTGTGCTCCTTACGCTTGTGGAAGCAGAAGAGGATAACCGCAACCATAATGAAAATGAAGAATAACACAGCTGCAACCGAATGGACGGGGTCGAGCTTTGTTCCGCTGTGGGTGGTCGGCATAAAAACGCAGACGAGTAAAGTCAGTGAGCCGCCGACACCGAGAATATATGCAATAATGTTTTTGTATCCGCTATTCCTGAATGCAAGAACAAAGTTGAGCGAAAGTCCGATGCTTATCAGAAAGCATGTCACACCGAATCCGGTCGGATAGTCAAGACCGGTCATGCTGATTGTGTAGGAGATAGGATTGCGGACAAAGGCAAAAAATGTGAAGAAAAGCCATGCTGCCGCAAGAAAAAAGTATGAAACGGCGGAAAAAACGCTTGTATCCCGGGCTTTGATTGAAACTTCTTCCTTGTCACGGTCAGCCCTTTTGGAGTAAATATCAGTGTGGTTGATTGCGAAAAGGACAATGTGAGTTGCAACAATGGGCAGTATCTCGTAAAGCCCGTTCTTGCTTTGCTGAACGCCGCCCATAATGGCGGACATTACAACAAAGAAAATAAGATCGGCTATGCAAAGTGCAGTTCCGGCAATGAAAAGAGCCTTCCCTTTTTTACTGTTTTCCCGTTTGTTGAGCCTGGAGCAGAGGATGAGAACCACCGTTGCGTTGAGAACAATGTTGCCGAAGCCGGTTACCCAGTGAAGAATGACACTGAAAGGTGAAACGGTTTTACCCGGAAGTTCAGGCATAAGTGTTGTTACAACAAAGCCGACACAGATGTTTGAAACAATAAACAGCGCACGCAGCACCGGTGCTTTGAGTTTTAAGGAGCGCAACATATATTCAAAATTGACGATGTCGCAAAGCGGAAGCAGGATGCAGTAAACCGCAAGTAGGGACAACCGTGAACGGCCGATATCGCTGATTGTGCTCTTCAGAGGATTTTCAAGAAGACAAAACACAGAAAAAAACAGAGCCGTTACAATGAACAGCAGGAAGGCCGATTTCCGTTTTTTCAGTGAGGCAGTAAGTAAATTTTCATTCAACATTTAAACTTCTCCCATTATTTTACTGTTTCTGGTTGATTTTTTTTAAAAAGTGTATATAATGTAAACCGTAGTTATTCAACAGCTGTGGTTTGATTAACACGTGTCAAATTATACATTATTTTTTTATTTTTTCAACCGTTATTTCACTGTGATTGTGTATGATAAACAACAAATTATGCTCATTGTGTATGATATTGAGGAGGTAAAAATGGAGGAAAAACAGAATTTGTTCAACTCGATTGAGGACAGGAGGGTAAAGCGGACAAAAAAGAACCTGCGCAACAGCTTGTTCACTCTTCTTGAGGAAAAAAGCATAAACCAGATAACGGTGACGGAACTGACGAAGCTTGCGGATGTCAACCGGTCAACCTTTTATCTTTATTACAACGACATTTTTGATATGATGGAAAAAATCCAACAGGAAATATATGCTGTTTTTCTTGATACGGTTGTTCACTTCCAGAGTGATTTCTCTGATGTTGAAAGCTTTGTTACTTATTGCAAACGCTTTCTTGAGTTCTGCAAGGAGAACTATCAGGTTTGCCGCTTCATAACGCGAAACGACTGCAATAATCATCTTGCGGAAAAGATAAAGATTGCAGTGCGCTGTGTGGTACCCGATTCAGCAGAATTCTTTCCGGAGAATGATCCGCGCAACTATCTGACAACCTTTGCGCTCTCAGGAATTCTTGCAACAATACTTGAATGGATGAACAACGGAATGAAGATTCCCGCCGAGGATATGGCCCGCTTTTTGAGCTATACCTATGTGTACGGCTCAAAAATTCAAAAGGACAGTGATTTTTATAAGCAGTACACAATGTATAAAAGCTGACGAAAGCATTTTCGCAGCGAAAAACGCTTTCCTCTCTTAATGCAGCAATGCTTTTTTCAAATCAGAGCAGCTCTTCGGGAATACGCCTGTCCTTATAATAAAACTCTTTGTCGTGCTCGCTTATCTCACGCATAACGCGGCACGGATTGCCCACCGCAACAACATTCGGCGGAATATCCTTTGTAACAACAGAGCCTGCACCGATAACGGTGTTGTCACCGATTGAAACGCCCGGCATGATGAGCGCTCCGGCGCCGATCCAGATGTTTTTGCCGGCAGAGCCGACAGTTCAGAATTATACCACATAAAACCAAACAGTGCAAGCTTTGCTCCCGTCTGCTTTGATGTGCTTTTATCACACAGATTTTCATCATTTTTTACAGTTATGTTAAAAAAATAATTGATTTTTTATGGATGTTGTTATATAATCTATTAAATCAAGTATTCGGGAGAGATGAAATGAAAAATCCTGTCAAATTCTTTTTTTCACGCGAGGAAAGCGACACAAAGGTTGCAAACAACCGCTTGCTTTCCTATGCTGCCGGTCTCACCGGTCAGAACATAAGCTACAACTTCATTTCTCAGCGACTGTTCGTTTTTTTGAATACGGTGTTGAATATTCCTGCAGAAAAAACCGGTCTTATCACGGGTATCAGCACCCTTTGGGATGCAATCAACGACCCCCTTGTCGGAACACTTATTGATGCAAGAAAGTTCAAACCCGGAAACAAGTTGCGTCCACTCATTATCTATACTTCGCCAATAATCGGCATCCTTACGGCGCTGATGTTCTTCAATTTTCAATTGAGTGTTACGGCGTCCATTTTTCTTATACTGGTTCTTTATCTTGTATACGATATTATCTATTCCGTTCAGGATGTTGCAATGTGGGGCTTGCTCCCGCTTTCAAGTCCAAGCTCCAAGGAGCGTGCAAGGGTTTCCCAGTGGGTAACAATCGGCGCAGGTCTCGGCGGTTCAATCGGCGGCCTTTTCCCTTCGATCAGAAGTATCCTTGTTGATAAAGCCGGTATTACCGAGCAAAATGCTTATTTCCTCGGCGCACTCTGCTTCGGCTTTGGCGGAATGATTCTTTCAATGCTTGCATACCGTATGCGTGAAAAGGTGAACTATGTTCAGGAAAAAAAGGTCAGCGTCTGGGACAGTCTTAAAAGCCTGAAATATAACAGGACGCTTATAATTATCTGCCTTGCCCGTATTCTCGGTTCTGTTTCATTCATGCTTCCGTGGGAGTATTTCTTTGAAACGGATGGAGTCAGCTATAACTTGTTCGGAATGAATTTGTCCGGAGGAACAATGCAGGTTGTTTACGGACTTATTCCCGGAATCCCCGGCGCTTTGCTGCTGTTCTGCGCAACCCGTTTTGCCGAAAAGGTCGGCGGAATGAAGCGGTTGCTCATTCTTGCGGAAGTTTCTCAGATTATCTGCCGTATAATCGCATTTTTTATCGGCGCAAACGACAGATTCCTCAATCCGGGAAACCTTGTTGCAATCTGGGTTTTGGTTGCTCTTTACTCCATTCCGGTCGGAATGAAGGATGTTGCTCACCGTTCACTTCTCAGCGATTCCATTGATGAGGTTGAGCTGAAAACCGGTGAAAGAACAGAGGGAATCACTTTTTCAATGCAGAACTTTGTTTCAAAGCTTTGCAACGCAATTTCAAAGTTTATTCAGGGCTATATTCTCAAATTCCTGCGCTTTGAAAACATCAAGGGACTTGACGGTTCAGCACTCATCCGTGCCCAAAGCAAGAATTCACCGTTTTTCAGATACCGTTGGCATCAGTTTATGCTCGGTCCCGTTATTGGTTCGTCACTCTACCTTATCACTATTCTCTTCCTCAAGGATGACCGTGCACACATGGCAGAGGTTGAACTCCTTTTGAAGGAAAAGCGCAGCGAGCTTGAAAACAGCGAAGTTGCTGTCGCTGCCGAATAAAGTCAGACTAATATTTTGCGCCCGGTGCTTCGGTATCGGGTGCTTTTGTATGCCTGAAACAACTTACATAGGCAGAAAGGGGATAGACAGTCCACCGGACTGTTTTTTTCCGTCGCTGCGCTCCTCCCTCCTTGTTCGAGTCCCTCATGATTCTCTTTTTGCGGCAAAAAAAATAAAAGCCCCGGTTCAGATTAACCGAAGCTTTTATGGCGCGCCAAGAGGGACTTTGTCCCGGTGCTGCCCGCACCTATCGCCTCGCTACGCTCGTTGCCCCGTCGGCAAAAACAGTCCACCGGACTGTTTTTTTCCGTCGCTGCGCTCCTCCCTCCTTGTTCGAGTCCCTCATGATTCTCTTTTTGCGGCAAAAAAAATAAAAGCCCCGGTTCAGATTAACCGAAGCTTTTATGGCGCGCCAAGAGGGACTCGAACCCCCGACCTTTTGGTTCGTAGCCAAACACTCTATCCGGCTGAGCTATTGGCGCATTTGTTTTTGCCAAAGTATACTATCACAAATAGCGGTGTTTGTCAAGGGCTTTTTTAACTTTATTATCATCTTTGTCCGTCAATCGTAATCCGCTTTATTCCTTTATCACAGCACAGCTTTCAATGCCGTAGTATTCAAAGCATCCAAGGACATTTTCGTCAATTCTTTCGCCGCAGGCAACAATCGGAACAGCCGGAGGACAGCTGATTGCGGCGCAGGCACAAACTCGCCCCGAACATTGAAGAACCGGAAGCAACTCGCTTTCCTTGAAGATTGCCTCACGCACGGAGAAAACTTGCTCCGGGTGCGCAAAAGGCGGAAACGAGGCTTTGATTTCAGACCTTTTTTCAAGCGAAAGGAGAAAATCTGACAGTTTTTTCAGTTCATCGTGCGTATTCAGAGGAGAAAGCATAAAAACAAGAAAATCCGGGTCATAAAACTCGGGATATATACCCTCACATTCCATAATTCTTGCAAGCTCTGCTCCGGTATATCCGAAGCTTTTCGGCGCAAGGGTAAGCTTCAATGCTTCGGTTCCGACAAGAGTGAAGCCGTGGAGAGAAAGTGCTTTTTTCAGTGCGTCAACTTCTTGCAGGAAAGCCTTGAGCCTGTTTTTGAAATCGGGCAGGAAATCGTTCAACATATCAAGCGATTGCAGAATGAGATATGACGGACTGCTTGAGCCGAAGAGAGAAAGTGCGGCAACCGCCCGTTCATGAAACAATTCGGGAGCTGTGTCGGAAATATGCAGATATGCCGCACCGGTCAGTGCCGGCAATGTCTTGTGGGCCGAATCGCAACAGATGTCCGCACCGAGGTCAATCGGGTGACACGGTTCAGGCAGGAACTTGAGGTATGCGCCGTGGGCGTTATCAACACAAAGGAGCACACCGTGCTTTTTGCAGACAGCGGAAATGCCCCGTATATCAAGCATATTTCCGAGGTAGTCCGGACTTGTGAGATATACGGCAATCGGCTTTTTGCAATTTGAAATTGCATTTTCAATCATCTGCGGCGAAAGAGCGCAGGAGTGGTATGATCCGCCTTGCGGATAAAGCCATTCTGTTTTTATACCGAGCAATGCACAGGCATTCAAGAAGGCTTTGTGCGCATTGCGCCCTGCAAGGATGAACGGCTCTTCACCCCTTGCGCTGGCATAAAGCGAAACAAGATACAGCATTGCCTGAATGCAGAGCGTTGAACCTGCGGTTGAATAAAATGTTTCACAGCCGAACAGGCGGCTTGCATTTCTCTCGCTTTCGGCAATTATTCCTTCCGGCGCAAAAAGGTTGTCTGCCCCGTCAATCTCGGTAATGTCGTATTCCTCAAAACCGAGCATCTTTTTTCCCTTGTGTCCGGGCATGTGAAACCGTGAACCGCTTTTTTTGGCGTAGTTTTTTACGAAATCACAAATCGGTGTGCTCATTCTTCGTCACCGAACTCACGGGAAACGGCAACTGCTATTGCACACTCCATGCGTTTTTTGAACAGCTCACAGCCGTATTTGTATACACCGGAGACAGAACCGGTTGAATGATATGCGTTGGCTGCACAGCCTCCGGAACAATAGAGCCTTGCCCAGCAGGAGCGGCATTCCTCCCTTGCATAAACATTGCAGGAGGCAAACTCATTCTGAACCCCGGTGTTCTGAACGCCTTTCCAAATGTCTCCGAGCCTGAATTTCTCATCGCCCACAAACTGGTGGCAGGGATAAAGGTCTCCCCACGGAGTAACAGCCATGTATTCCGTTCCGGAACCGCAGCCGGAGATGCGTTTATATATGCACGGGCCTCCTTTGAGATCTATCATATAGTGATAGAAAGTGAAAGGCTTTCCGTTTTTGTCTCGTTCAACCATGAGCTTTGCAAGCTCTTCATACTGCTTCATAACAATGTCCTTATCCTCCTCGGTGAGGGCGGCGGGGTCATCCGCAGCGGCAACAACAGGCTCCATTGAAAGCTCGCTGAAGCCGAGGTCAAGCATGGTTTTGATATCCTCAAGGAAATCGGGGTTAGCATGGGTAAAAGTGCCTCGCATATAGTAATTCTTTCCGTTGCGTGCTTCAACAAATTTCTGAAATTTCGGAACAATTTTTTCCCAGCTTCCGTTTCCGGCATAATCAACACGGTAGCGGTCATGAACTTCCTTCCTGCCGTCAAGACTCAGAACAACATTGCTCATCTCACGGTTTGCAAAGTCTATCACGTCGTCATCAACCAGAACACCGTTGGTGGTGAGGGTGAAGCGGAAATTCTTTCCTTTTTCCTTTTCAATGCTTCTTGCGTATTGAACAAGCTGCTTCACAACATCAAAGTTCATCAGCGGCTCACCGCCGAAAAAGTCCACCTCAAGGTTGCGCCTTGTTCCGGAGTTTTCAACAAGAAAATCAAGTGCCCTCTTTCCCACATCAAAGCTCATGAGGGCTCTTTCTCCGTGATACTTTCCCTGGGAGGCAAAGCAATATGAGCAGTTGAGGTTGCAGGTGTGGGCAATATGCAGACAAAGCGCCTTGACAACGCCCGAGGTGCGGGCTTTGAGTTCGCCTGCCATCGGTTCAAACTCATCCTTTGTGAAGAGCTTTCCGTCAGCCCGGAGCTCTTCAATCTGGTTATAGCACTCCTCAACATCGCTTTCTGAAACTGAAGAGGAATTTTTATATTTTTCCCTGATTCTTGAAAGAACGGTTTCTTTGTCATTTCCCTCAAAAAGGGAAATGATGTCATAGGCAACATCGTCAACAACATGAATGCTGCCGGAGCAGATGTCAAGAACAATGTTATAGCCCAGAAGCTTATACTGATGAATCATGTTTTACTCTCCATATTGAAAGGTCTGCCGCATTAAGCGACAGACCCTTGATTTGTGTTTTAATGCTTAGTGGTTGTCCTTGTTCTCGCAAGCCTGGTTTGCAATACCGCAGCTGGTCTTGCAAGCGGACTGGCAGGAAGTCTGGCATTCGCCGCAACCGCCCTTCTTTGCGCTTTCGCAAAGATTGCGGGTTTCAACAGTCTTAATGTGCTTCATTTCTGTTACCTCCATTATGTTTTTAACCACTGTATTGTATCATATCCGTTCAGAGTTGTCAACGGCTCAGTAAGTAATGGTGTAATCGTCAATGAATGTCATGCCGACCTTGGCATCAAGGGTCATAATAACCTGAGCGGTAACACTCATAACCATGGGAAGGGTGAACTTTGCCCAGGTGAGGTTGCCGGTTGCCTTGTCAATTTTGCATTCAATCTTTGCATCATAGTATCTGACGCTGAAGTTTTTAACAACCTTTGCGGCATTGTAGACTTCGTCCGGCTTAATGATGTTGAAAGCACTGGCGCAGCCTGTGCCCTCCGGATCGGTGCATTCTTTGAACTTGAGGGTGATGTTATAGCTTGTTCCGTCATCAGTGCAGGTTGCCTCGGCAATATCAGCCTCGGTTGCCTTACTTACATAGCTTTCTCCCTTGACAGGGAAAGCAGCCTGGATGTCTGCGCCGGTATAATCAATGGGAGTTTCATCCTTTTTGAGGAAAGTGCTGATAAGTCCGGAGCCTATTGACTGGAGAGCGCCGGGCATTTCGGTGTATTCACTGTTATGCTGAAGGTCTTCAAAGTTTCTTGTAACCTTTGTTGCGCTGGTTTTGACTTTGTTTGCGCTTTCATTATAGAGATTTATTATCTCGGCAGGAGTTGACGGCGCACCTGAGGGAGCGTTCTGAGCCGGTGCTGATTCTGTCGGAGCGGCGGTGGTGTTATCACCTGCGGGAGCCGGAGCAGCAGTTGTGTTTTCGGTGGGGGCAGGTGCTGCTGTGGTTGTGGGCGCAGCGGTCGTCGTCGGCGCAGCGGTTGCCTGCGTCTGAGATGTAACAAGTTCTCCGGCATTTGCCACTGCCTTGCTTGCGGACATGAGCGAGCCGAGGAAGTTTCCGCTTGAGAAGAGGACAACGATTGCCAGTACAATTATGAGGCCTTTTTTGATTTCGGGATCCAAGTCAAGTTTGAACTTTGAACCCTGGTTTTTGTCTTTTTCCATAACTTTTATCCTTTCTGTAACGGCACAAGCCGGTTTTGCGGGCAACCGAAGTTTCATTTCGGCACTCACCCAATATAATACGAGGGTATTATATTATATTTGTATCAATTGTGCAATAGAAAAAGTAAAAATTATTTATGTAAATTGTTACGATTTTGTTTGGAACTGCACTGTGGAAAAGTTTTTGTATCAGGTATTATTTGACTTTCCCTTCCGCTGCGGGTATAATAAAAGAAAAACACCAAGGAGGAACACCAATGGATACTACTGCACTTCACAAAATAAGCTACGGTCTTTATATTCTTTCCGCAAGAGAGGGTGAAAAGGACAACGCTTGCATCATCAACACCTTTTCCCAGCTTTCTTCAACTCCGCTTCGTGTAAGCATTTCCGTCAACAAGCAGAATCTCACTCATGATATGATACTTAACACCGGCGTTTTCTGTGTATCCGTGCTCACCGAGCAAGCTCCGTTCGGTCTGTTTGAGCATTTCGGCTTCAAGAGCGGACGGGACACGCAGAAGTTTTTCAAAAATCCGGACGAAACCCGGGACGAAAACGGCGTTTTGTTTGTTGCTTCGTGCACCAATGCATACTTTGCCTGCCGTGTTTGCGAAACCTATGATTACGGCTCACATACTCTTTTTGTTGCCGAGGTAACAAATGCAAAAACTCTGTCGGACGAACCGTCTCTTACCTATGCGTATTATCACAAACACACCAAGCCGAAGCCAAAAAAGACCGCCGCAAAGGGCTGGCGCTGCAAAATCTGCGGCTATGTCTATGAGGGCGAAGAACTTCCGGAGGACTTCATCTGTCCGCTTTGCAAGCATGGAACAGAGGACTTTGAAAGGATTGAATAAACAGGCGGACTTTTTTGCTCGGATAAGAAAAAGGCTTTGGTTTTTTCAGAATCCTGATGCCTGTTTTGTTCGGAATGAGCCTTTTTAAGTTTATATAGTTAATAACACCAAAAAGCTGTAATTCACGGGATGACAACACATTTTCCCTCCTTGTGAATTATAGCTTTTTTGCTTGAGGCGAATGTAATTGACGCCCTTTATGGCACTTTCTATAGGAAGCGAACCTAAAATATTTGAGTAATCTTTGGAAGGTGATTACCGCATGATTCTGTTGATTCAAAAGTTATGAATTGTAAATTAGACTCATTTTTTTCGACAAAGTTCGGTTATTTTTACCTGATTTACACCGAAAAATTAATAAATGTCTAATAATTGTTGATAAATTGTTGACAAATTACGACAATCGCTTATAATGAAAATATGTAGTCCTTTATTAATCTGTTTTTTAAACACGACTATCTGAGTTTCAACAAAAGGAGTGATTGTTTTGAAAAGATCTTTCAACAAACTACTTGCAAT
>JAEDHZ010000019.1 GCA_016292705.1 Clostridiaceae bacterium | reverse complement strand
GCTATGATTGTTTTATAGCTTCCGAGCAGAACGGTTTTGCCGCTTCTGAAAACACTTCTGACACGCAGTTGGACGCTTTCGCCCCGACCAAGATTTTGAACGGTAAATTCGGTTTTGTCGGTTTCGGCGAGGGTTATCCACTTGTTTTTTGCGCTGTCAAAGCGTGAAATTCTGTAGCCGGTTGCGCCGACGGCTTTTTTCCAGCTTATGGTGACGCTTGTCCGCGTGCTTGCGCTTTGGGAAAGTGAACCGGGTCTGCGGGGAAGAACATTGATTTTTGTTTGCGCACTGACACTGTTCATACCTTTGACGCTTGTTGTGATTACACTTGTTCCGCATCCGGAAGAAGAAACAACTCCGTCAGCGGAAATGGTAACGGCTGTGTTTGAGCCGGTGTATTCAAGCTCATCATAATAAGTATCCGAAGGTGTTCCGGTGACCTTGAGTGCTTTGGTTTTTCCGGCAAAAAGGCTGAGCTTTTTCGGTGCGGAAAGCTCCTTGGGATAGGTGTAGGCATATTTCACCGTTCCGAGCTTTTTGAGATGTTTTTCCGCACGGGTTCCCGCAACAACATATACAGTGACCTTTGAGCAGCCACGGAAAGCATCCTTGCCGATTTTTGTAACCTTTGAATCAAGAACAACGGTGCTGAGGTTTGTGCAATACCAGAATGCGGAATTGCCGAGCTTTTGAAGCTCCTTTGGAAGAACGAGCGTTGAAAGACCGGTACATTCGTTGAATGCGCTTTCACCGATTTCCGTAACAGTATCCGGAATTGAAAGCGAGGTCATTGTTCTGACTTGCCAGAAACACTCGTTGTTGATTTTTGTAACAGGGAGCGATTGAACCTTTTCCGGAATACGGACTTTTTTCGCTTTTCCGGTGTATGAAATGACGGCAACGCTCTTTTCGCCGACATCAAAGGAAAAGCCGTTTTTATTTACTGTTTTTGCTGAACCTGAAAAAACAAACAGGGTAATAAGGGTACTGACCGCAAAAACAAAGAGGAAAGATTTAAAAACACATTTTTTCATGCGATAACCCTCCATAATAAGATAACACAATATTAACACTTTTTTTTGCGAAAAACAATGCCCATTTATCATTATTTGCAAAATTTACAAATATTTTCTAAATGGGCAACAGAAGGACAGAATTCGCTCTCAAAAGAATCTGAAACTCGATATCAATAGGGCAAAAAATGCGGGTAGTGAAAAGCTGTTTTTGGGGGTTCGGAAGATTCAGCAAACACCGCCGTGCGGAAGCGGGCGTGTTTATCACCCGTTACGTAATGCCGCATCGATTCGGCACAAAAAAGAGAAGAGACGGAACAGACCGTCTCCTCTTTGTTAATCAATGCAATTATTTTGAAGCGTTAAGCTTAAGAACAAGGGCTGATTTCTTTCTTGCGGCGTTGTTCTTGTGAAGAAGTCCCTTGGCAACGGCCTGATCGATCTTCTTAACGGCAGCGGTGACAACAGCTTCCTTGTCTGCTGCATTAGCTTCGATAGCTGCGTTAGCTTTTTTCAAAGCGGTCTTGAGAGCTGAATTTGCGCTCTTGTTGCGAGCCTGCTTTGTTGCGTTAACGAGTACGCGCTTTTTAGCTGATTTGATATTCGGCATTTCCGATACACCTCCCTTAATACAATTACAGATAATAACATCTTTCAAAAGAAAATGCAAGTGATTTGAGCATTTTTGGATATACTTTTTCAGAAGTGACAATAATGATACTATAATTTTTTGAATTTTTCAACAGTTTGGAGCAAAAAAATGAATTTCAGAACGGACTTGGCTCTTGAAAAGCGTGAAAACCTTTCCTCAGGCGAGGTTGACGGTGTGATTTCAAAAAAGGAGGAGCGCAAAGGCGTCACCGTAACAACAATAACCGTGACAAACGAAAACGGCGCAAAAGCACTCGGAAAGCCTGTCGGCAGGTATATCACGCTTGAGGTGACGCCGTTCATGAAAAATGCCGATCTCTCGGACGGAAGAATAGAGGTGCTTTCCGAAGAACTTCTGAAGCTTTTGCCGGCGGAGGGCACAGTTCTCGTTGCAGGTCTCGGCAACGAGAGTATCACACCCGATGCGCTCGGGCCGAAGTGTATCTCACTGCTTCTTGCAACCCGTCACATCAAAAAGGAGCTTGCAAAGTCGCTCGGACTCATGCCGTTGCGCCCCGTTGCCGGAATCGTTCCCGGAGTACTCGGAAAGACCGGTATTGAAACCTCGGAGATAATTGAAGCCGTTGAAAAGAAAATCCGTCCCTGCGCTCTTATTGTTATTGATGCCCTCGCTTCAAGGCGGCTTTCAAGGCTCGGAACAACCGTTCAGCTGACGGACACGGGGATTTCGCCCGGTTCCGGGGTTGGAAACACCCGAACGGAAATCAGCGCAAAAACGCTCGGGATACCCGTTGTTGCAATCGGAGTTCCGACTGTTGTTGACGGTGCCACTCTTGCTTTTGACTTGCTTGAAAGCACGGGAACAAACGCAGAAAAAGCAATTGAAAAGCTCGGCAGCAACGGACGGGAACGACTGATGATGGTCACCCCCAAGGAAATTGACCTCGTCATTGACAGGGCGGCTCAGCTTATTGCAATGGGTATCAACTGCGCAATGCAAAGGGAAATGCCTCTTGAGGATATTCTTGCAATTGTCAGATAGACACATCCGGGGTGAATTTTAGCCGGCCTTTCCTCATAAAGATATAGCGTACCGATTTAATACTGTGTCTGCGGAGGAAAATATGAAAAAGAAAAAGCTTGTCCGGATAAAGCCTGTTTTGTGCGCTGTTTTTGTTTGCGTCTGTGTTCTGCTGCTTTGGAGCTTCAGGGAGCAGACAACGGAAATTTTTGTCCGGGTTGCGGCAAAAAGTGCAAAATTATATCTTCCTCAGGCGGCAATCACGCTCGAAAGCAAAAGCGAAAAAGCGGACAAGGCTCAGCTGAAAGCCGCTGCAAAGGTCAGCAAGGCTGCCGTGAAAGAGGAGGATAACGGAAAAACAACGCAATCTTTCGGAGAAACACCAAAAGACATTGTTGAGCTTATGAAGCAGGCAAAGCAGAAAAGCAAAAACGAAAAAAAGGACGGCGATATCTCCGATTGGCAGTATACAAACGAGGGCGTGACGGATAAATTCGGTGCGGTAAAGGTTAAGAATGTCAATAAAACCCGGATAAACATTGAAAAGCTGCTTGCGCAAAAGGCCGACCTTTCGGTCAGCGGCAAAGAACCCTCGGTTCTCATTTTCCATACTCATACAACAGAAACTTTTCAGCTTGTTGAACGGGATTACTATCCGGTGAATAATATTGCACGAAGCGAGAAAGAGGACCGGAACATGGTGAGGATCGGAAAGTCAATCTGTGAACAGCTTGAAAAGGCGGGAATCGGATATATCCATGACACAAAGATTCATGATGCCCGATATACCGGCGCCTATGATAATTCGCGAAAGACGGTTGAAGAGTATCTGAAAAAGAATCCGTCAATTCAGGTTGTGCTCGATGTTCATCGGGATGCAATTGAACGCACAGACGGAACAAAAATCCGCCCCGTTGCAAAAATAAACGGGAAAAAAGCGGCTCAGATAATGATAATCAGCGGTTGCCAGGAGGAGGGCAACGGAATCACGGAGTTTCCGGATTGGGAGCAGAACCTTGTTTTTGCCCTGCAGCTCCAGAAAGTTGCCGAGGAAAGCTTTGAAGGTCTCATGCGGCCGCTATACTTCTGTCCGAGGATGTACAACATGAATCTCACTCATTGTTCGCTGCTGCTTGAGGTTGGCAGCGATTCAAACACGCTTGAGCAGGCAGAGTATGCCGGGCAGTGCATCGGTAATGCGCTTGCAAAGCTCCTGAAAAGCTATACGGAGGAATAATGGAAGAGGCAAGGAAGTACCTGAGGGTGTTCGGTTTTTGCACAGCAATGATTTTTTCGCTGACAATAATCATTGCCGGCGCACTGACGGTACGGGAAAGAACAAGAAAAATGATTTACGGAACGGATTACGCCGTCCTTTCATTCAGAACGGACTGCGGGTTCAGTCAGCCGCAGCAAAACGAGCTTGTTGTTGACCTGAGCTTTTTGAAAAGAATAACCGCACGCCTGCCGTGACTGACGGTATGCGTGCGGTTTGGTTTAATAGACTGTGCGATTGAGCTTTCAGGAAACTGAGGGAAGCTCATCAGCAACAACATTAAAGGTGAATGTTGCGCTGCCGGTCTGGTTCTGAGAATAACCGGTTGTCATATAGCTGACATTGATGCGATATGTTCCCGCAGCGAGCATGATTTCTTCACCCTTGCTGTTGACAAATTCAATGTGAAGAGTTGTCTTCTCTGTCGGATAGAGCCTGTAGTTTTCGATTCCTTCGCTGTAGGTCTGACGGAATCCGACGGGAACCCACTGTCCTTTGCCGAATTCAATGGCTTCTCTTTCAATGCTGTCAACTTTAACCTTGATGTCAAGGCGATAACCGGTTTTGTTTTCAAAAACAAATTCAGCTCTGGTGGAGCTTTCCGTAATTTCTTTTTCCGGATAGAGGTTTGCTTTTGTCATATCACCGGCAACAAAGAACGAAACAACGAACAGAATCAGGGCGATAAATCTTTGAATGTAATTTCCGAACATATCAGTTCCTCCGTATGTAAAGATTTTTGACACTTTGAATACGATGAATCAAAGATATCTTAATTATAATATCAGAAAAAGGAAGTTTTGTCAAATATAAAACCGCAGGATTCAGGTAAATTAATTTTTCTTTATTTTACATTATCTGACTTCCTCTGACGGGAAATCTATTCTCGGATATTAGTGCTGCCAACTGATTCGAGATTCATGAATTGTTTAAAAAGAAACAGCTATAATTCACTGCTGACTGCTTATAAATTATAGCTGTTATCGGTTACGGCAGTATTGAAACTGTCCGCTTTTATTCTGTTCTGAGTGCTTCAACCGGATCTTTCTTTGCGGCGAGCGAGGAGGGAATGAGGCCTGCAATGAAAGTCAGGAAAACGCTGACGCAAACAAGGATGAGTCCGTTTGAGAACGGAAGAATTGCTGCAACGGGTGCTCCCGTAAGTGCTCGTAACAGCAGATTTATCGGTATCTCGCACAGTATTGTTACCCCGATTCCTATCAGACCGGCGGAAAGACCGATGATGAATGTTTCGGCGTTGAAAACATTGGAAACATCACGCTTTGAAGCTCCGATACTTCTGAGAATACCAATCTCCTTTGTTCGCTCAATAACCGAAACATAGGTGATGATACCTATCATTATTGAAGAAACAACGAGCGAGATTGCAACAAAGATAACAAGCGTGTAGGTAACGATATTTATGGCCTGGGTTGCAATGTTCATTGCAATGCCGATATAGTCGGTGCAGTTGATGGTCAGCTCCTCGTGTCCGTCTTCGGATACGGTTCTGTTATAGAAGTCAACCATATTGTTGACCTCTGCCTTGGTTTCAAAATTTTTCGGATAAAGCGAGATTGAGGTCGGCATGCTTTCGTCTGAATAGCCGATGGTTTCATAGGTCTTTTCAAGCGAGCATTTTGAGTTTATTGTGTCAATATATGCCTGCTTGAAAGCAATTACCTGCTCATCGTCAAGATAACCCTCCATGAGCTTTTTCTGGAGGTCGGACATATCGCCGAAGTCGAACATGGATGACATATCCGTTATATCAATCTGCGAAAGATCCATATCCTTTGCCATGCTCAAAAACGGAGTTATGTTGAGCTTGTTGAAGTCAATTTCGTTGAGGTCGATATCTGCAAGGTCAAAATCGTTTACGGTTTTGTCAAAGAACTCAAGACCTGTGATAACATCCTTTTTCGGGTTTGCGAGCTGCTCTTTAACAACGGCGGATTCTCTTGTTCTCTTGAGAGCATAGTCCATGAGTTCGCCGGTGTATCCGATATATCCGGTGCCGACGGAGAGAACATTGTCCTCATCCGGGCGTACGATTCCGACAACCCTGACATCAATTGCGTTCTGAAGAACATTGCTGACATAGATTGCATTATTTCTCATGTCGTTCCAAAGACCGGTCTTTTCGTCCTTGCGCATGAGATCGCTGTTAGTGACCATTTTGAATTGAAGGTTCATGATGTCATCGTAGGAAATCTTTTCCGCTTCGCCGCTTTCAAGCTTTTCGCCGCCGGCGAGCGCATTCATGAGGTTTGATGTGAACTGGCTCTGATCCTTGATACCAAGGGCGTAAGCCATGAGCTCCGTAACCTCATTGTTGCCGTCAACGATGAGAACAACCTCATTGTATTCCTTCGGGAGCCTGCCGTATATTACATCGTAATAGTCTCCGATAGTTTCATTGTCACCGACAAGCTGTTTCCAGAGATTGACATAGCTGTTGATGTCAACAAAGCCCTCAAGACTTGCCATTGACTGCATATTCATGTTGTCAAGCAAGGTGCTCGGGTTGACCTGAATCGGGTTTTCGCCGTCCTGAACTCTGTAGATATTGAGCTTTGTTGTGTAATTGAACTGAACATCGTTGCAAAGCTCGTCAAACTTTGCCCGGTTCTCGTCAATATATTTTTTGAAGCTTTGGAGATTGTTCGAATTTGATTGCGCAACAAATGTGTTTATCATTGTGTTGAACGAGTTGTTGACATAGACTGCGTCTTTTTCGTGGTCAACGCCAAGCAGAGGATTCATTCCGAGCGCAGTCTGAAGAAGACTGTCGGTGTTGACGGCCTCCTTTTCAACCGACATCGGGAAAAGCAGGAGCGCATCACTTTCAATCCGGTCAATATAACCGTTGATACCGTTGGAAAGAGCAAGAACAAGAGCAATTCCGATGATTCCGATTGAGCCGGCAACGGCGGTGAGGATTGTCCTTGTGCGCTTTGTGACAAGGTTGCGCAGCGAGAGGGTGAAGGCGGTTGCCATTGACATTGAGGGCTTTTTGCCCTTCTTCTTTTCTTCCTCGGCTTTTTCCTGCTCAATTTTATAATCCTCTTCGGTGGGGAGAAATGGATTTGAGTCGTCAATAACGCTTCCGTCAAGGCAGCGGATAACCCTTGTTGCGTATTCCTGCGCAAGGTCGGGGTTGTGCGTAACCATGATAACAAGCTTATCCTTTGAAACCTCTTTGAGCAGGTTCATAATCTGAACACTCGTTTCGCTGTCCAGTGCGCCTGTCGGTTCGTCTGCAAGGATAATATCGGGATTGTTGATGAGGGCGCGGGCGATTGCAACACGCTGCATCTGTCCGCCGGACATCTGAGTCGGACGCTTATAGATGTGTTTCTCAAGGCCGACCTTTTTGAGTGCCTCAATAGCCTTTTCCCGCCTCTCCTTTTTTGAAACACCGGAGAGGGTCAGGGCAAGCTCAACATTTGCAAGAACGGTCTGGTGGGTGATGAGGTTGTAGCTTTGGAAAACAAAGCCGATTGAATGGTTGCGATAGGTGTCCCAGTCACCGTCGGTAAAGGTCTTTGTTGACTTTCCGTTGATGACAAGGTCACCGCTTGTGTAACGGTCAAGACCGCCTATAATGTTCAGCATTGTTGTTTTTCCGCAGCCCGACGGACCGAGGATGGCAACAAACTCGTTTTCTCTGAAATTAATGCTGATGTTTTTCATTGCTCTGACGGTGGTGTCACCGGTCACATAATCTTTAACTATGTCTTTAAGTACCAGCATTTCTTACGCCTCCTTCTCAGCTGCTTTTTTTTCGGCTTTTTTGAGCTTTCTGTTTTCAAGATACGCTTCAATCCTGTCGCGCCTGATTATTGCAATAGCAATGAGTGCAACCGCAACAAGGATTATCGGAAAAGCAACAGTCACTTTGTTGGTTTTTTCTTCGCTTTGATATATTATCGGCTTGTCATAGACAAACGGTTCGGTTGTTGCGGCAACCGCTCTTTCCCGGAAGAACAGCTTATAAAGCCATTCAATTGTTTCGTCCGTTGTCTGGGAAGCCATCTGGTCGCCGATTCCGGATGAATACTGGGCGAACATATTGCTGTCGCTGCCCTCCTGCGGGGTCATTATTGCGCCGATGAGCTTGGTGTTTTCCGGCTCCTTTGTTGCGCCGATAATATAGCGCAGAAGGGTAATAAGAACAGCAGTCTGTTCGGATTTGACGGCATAGACAGAGGCGGCCTTTCCGGCATAGGTGCGTTTGCTTTGGACTTTGACAAGCGTGCCCATTGAGGCGAGCGACCTGAGGTCGGGCTTTTTGAGCTTGATAGTATCCTTTGCAATTTCAGGAACCATTTTTGAAACTTCGTCAAGAATATCGGTCTTTTTGAGCTCTTCAAAATCAAAGCCGAGTGAGGAAACACTTATTCCGAAAGATTCAAGCATTGAAAACAGCGGTTTTGTCAGGTTTTCAACGCATTGGAAAAGCGAACCGTTGGAAACAAAATAGACAAGGTTCGGAATGATATCTGTCAGTGTGTAAACGGGCTTGGCGCAGATTTTGTCAACAAGGTCAAGCACGGGAGAAAGCACTGCGCCGATGATTTTGTTGCTGCCCTTGCATTTTTCGTATTGCTTGAATGTGAGGATGTTTTTCTCCGGGCAGCCGAGCGCCTCAAGGATGGGAATAACTGCGCTGTTGTAGCCGTTTGTTCCCGGAATTGTGATTGCGTTGAGAACGGTCAGCGTTCCGTTTGCAAAGAGCATTTCAAACAAAGGTTCAAGCGGCATCAGAACCGCTGTCAGTGCGCTTTCAAAGTCATTGCGGCTTCCGCTTCTGAAGAAGGCGGAGAAAGTTTTTTCGTTGACACTCTTCCAATTGTAACAGCCTGAAAGGTAGGAAGCAGCGCTGAAATGTCCGCTCTTTCTCAGATGACCGGCAACGGCATCCGGGCTGACGGAAATTCCGAGGATACCAGTTGCCTGACTGAGTTTTTCGTCCGAAAGGGCTGTGTAAAGCGATTTTGTAAGCTTTGCAATGACATCACCGGAATATATTGTATTCCTGAGTGTTGATTTCAGGCTTTTTCCGCCGGCAAACTCAATCATGAATTCACCGATAACCTTGTCAATACCTTTGAGCACACGCTCAAATTTATCTTTTCCGAGATTTTGTGTGTACTGAACCTGAGTTGCAGAAAAGTCCTTTTGTGTCCATTCGTAATCCACTTCCTCACCTTTTTTGCTTGTGAGGAGGGTAACAAGCATTTTGAAAATCTCACCGGTATCCTTCTTGAGGAGACCTTCAAGCATCGGAAGAACCGCTTCCATATTTTCATTGCCTTTTAAGAGGGACTGAATTTTGTCTGTGTTGAGCTTCAATGTGTCAATGAGCCATTCTGCGGTGAGGGTGAAGCTCTCGCCTATATTTGCGGTGACCTTTGAGCCGCTCTGAGTTCCGCAGGCCTTGAGGACGTCAAGGTCAATGTCCGCAAGCTTGATTTCGCTTTGCGCCGTCATGTCCGCAAGGACGGTGTTGATGTTTTCGCTGAAGTTTGTTGTGTATTTCTGCGGACTTTGCAGGAACATGAGAAGCGAAAGCATCTGCGAGCCGGAAAACAGGGAAACAAGGTTTCCGATATGCAGCGAAAACGGCTTGAGCAGTTCGTCAACGGAGCTTTCAAGTCCGCCGTCTTTAATATAGTAAGCAAGATTCGGGAGCATTTCGCTCAGCTTCATTGCCGGACGGCTGAGGACATCCTCAAGCATTGAAAAAACGGAGATTGTGATGTCCCAGACCATTGAGTTTTTGTTTCCGTCCGCCTGGGCATAAAATGTTCCCGGTCTTTCGTTCCAGGTACAGCCGAGTGCCTCCAGAAGAGGAACAAGACCGGTTTCGTAAGCCTTTGAGCCGTTTATGCGGATGACCCCGACCTTGTATGTTCCGCCGCACAAAACGGTGTAAAGCACATCGTTGAACGGGGCGAGCATTGCGGCGATTGCCGAAGCAAAGTCATATTTGTCATAGACATTCCATTTTGCGTTCTTCAGGTCGTCCTCCGACCAGTCAAGCGCCTTTGAAAGCGGAGCTTCAACCGAAGGATAATCGGAAAGGTGCTTTGCAACGCCTGCCGGAGTGACATCAATGCCGAGCTTTGAAAGTGTGTCACGGCTTTCCCAAAGGGACGAGTAAATTCCGCAAAGCAGCTTTGAAAGCGTTGAACTTTCAAAAAGCGTTTCGGTAACAAGGTGGGTGAGGCTTGTTTTTTCAAATTCATAAACAGCGGATTCAATGAGCCGGTCGGTTTTTTCGGCGGCTTCGGCTGCGCTTTCGTTTGTCACTCCCTGCGGATAGCTTACTGCGGCAAGGCAGGGGGTGCAGGCGGCAAACAAAACGCAGAGCGAAAGCAGAAGACAAAGGATGCTTTTTGCTGTTTTATTCATCATTGTTCACCTCATTTTTCACGGACTGAATAGCGGGTTTTTGGTGATTAAATTCGCCGCTTATTTCAATCTCTATAATCTTATTCATAATACGCAGAAATTCATGAGTATCGCTTTCGCCGATTTTTTCCATCAGCATTTCCGAATGGCGCAGAGCTTCCGTTCGGATTCCTTCAACAACCGTTTTTCCCTTTTCGGTAATCTGAACGATAACCCTCCTTTTGTCTGCACCGCTTGAAAGGCGTTCAACAAGGTCTTTGTGCTCAAGGGCATGGATGATGGCGGTTACCCTTGCGGCAGTTACATCAAGAAATTCCGCAAGTACGCCCGGCGTGCTTTTTCCGCCGGTTTCATAAAGTCTGGCGAGCAGAATGTTTTCTCCTTTGAGCTTTTTCTGGAGCGCCTGAAAAGCGTCTGCACGGTTAATCAGCGCAAAGGTTGAAACAATGTTGGCAAGAAGGTCGTTTTTGTTCATGGCATATCCTCCTTCCATAAATAAATATTTAACAGTGTTAAGTTTTTATTTAACAGTGTTAACTATATCACTGCGGTAAAACTATGTCAAGTGAAAAAGAATTAAAAATGATAAAAGTGCCTAAAAAGTGATTGTTGGATTTGTTGAAAACGACAGAACCTGACAATTTCTTTGCCATAATTGCATTACCCGGACAAACCCGTTGTAAAATCTTTCAAAAAGTGATATACTATCAGATAAACACTGATTATATGATCCGAGCCGGGGTGAACTGATGATTTCCGTTGCACTTGCCGCCTATAAAGGCGAAAAATATATTGAAGAGCAGCTTCGTTCAATCTTGCCGCAGCTTTCGTCCGAGGATGAAATTATCGTTTCCGATGATAAGCCCGGCGGACCGACGGAAAAAATTGTCCGTGCGCTTATGGCGGAGGATACCAGGATTGTTTATGTTGAGGGCAAGGGACGCGGAGTTGTTCAGAACTTTGTCAATGCAATCCGGTATTGCAAAGGGGACAGGATTTTTCTCTGCGATCAGGACGATGTCTGGTTGCCCAACAAGGTCAAACGGGTTACCGAAGCGTTTGAAAGCGGGGCAACCCTTGTTTTGCATAACGCTTATGTTACCGACGAAAATCTCAGTATAACCGATTATTCGTTTTTTAAAACACGCAACAGCAAAAAGGGCTTTTTTCGCAATATAATTAAGAATTCATATATGGGCTGCTGCATGGCATTTGACAGAAGTCTTCTCAAAAAGATTATGCCCGTTCCCCGCTATATTCCGATGCATGACCAATGGATAGGTCTGATGGGGGAAAAATACGGCAAGGTTACATTGATTGATGAGCCTCTTATATATTATCGGATTCACGGCAACAATGTCACCGGCGGAAAAACATCAATTCAGCAAAAGCTCCTCTGGCGCAGATATCTGCTCAAACGCCTTTTTGCCCGGATTGTTTTTAATCGCTGAAAGCCATGAACAAAAGCACAGCAAGGGAGAACACAATGAAAGATTACACCGTTTCCGTCTGCATCGTGACATATAACAGCAGAAAGATTATTGAAAGAACAATAAGCAGCATCCTTGAACAGACAAAGGGTGTTTCGCTTGATTTCTATATTGTTGACAACGCATCCTCTGACGGTACTGCTGATTTCATCCGTTCAGAATTTCCGCAGATTAAGGTTATTGAAAACGGCGCAAACATCGGCTTCGGTGCGGCGCACAACAAGGTTCTGCCGTTGCTTGAGTCGAAATATCATGTTGTTGTCAATCCGGATATAATACTCAAAACCGATGCAATTTCCGAGCTTTGCGATTATGCGGACAGGCACGAAGATGTCGGTCTGCTCTCGCCGCAGATTAAATACGACAACGGTGAGATTCAGCAGCTCGGAAAGCGCAATCCGACTTTCCGCTATCTCGGCTCGCACTGGTTCCATAAAGGCAGCGTTCCTTCAAAGACAATGATTGAATACTGTATGCTTGACCACCCTGACGATGAGGTTTGCGAAATATCCAACGCAACAGGCTGCTTCATGTTTTTCCGTACCGCAGCATTCAGGGAACTTTCCGGGTTTGACGAAAGGTTCTTCATGTATCTTGAGGACTGCGACATTGCAAGGCGGGTAAGCGAAAGCAAAAAGTATAAGGCACTTTTTTATCCGATGGCAGAGGTTACCCACCTTTGGGAGCGTGAAAGCAAACGCAACAAAAAGCTCTTTGCCATCCACATCCGTTCAATAATTTCCTATTTCCTGAAGTGGGGAATCAGAATCTGGTAAAGGTATTTCTATGAAGAGTTTTTTCTACCGCTTATATGCTCTTTTGTTCAACATTGCCGCTGCAATTTTTCCGCTCAGGGAGAACCGTGCAGCGTTCATTTCCATGCATAACGAAAATTTCAACGACAGCCTCGGCGAGGTCACAAGGGAGTTTGAAAGCCGGGGCTTTGAATGTGTGCGCATTTCCCGCCGTGAAATCGACCTGGATGTGCGCAATGTTTTTCATGCAATAGATTTTTTCTTCAGAAAAAGCCGTCTGCTTGCAACCTCAAAGTATGTTTTCCTCAACGACACCTTCATGCCGGCGGCGTTCTGCAATTTCAAGCCGGATGCCGTTATCACCCAGCTCTGGCACGCAGAGGGGGCTTTCAAGCGGTTCGGACTTGCAATTTCTCAGCCGGAGAATGTGCGCAAAAACGAGCTTGCCTGCAACCGGAAGCTTACCTATGCCGTCTGTTCGGCAAAGGCGGTGATACCTGTTTATGCGCAGGCATTCGGGCTGAAATACGGGCAGGTTCTTCCACTCGGAGCGCCGAGGGCGGACTACCTTTTGAAAAGCGGAAACGCAGAAAGCGCACGCAAGAAGCTTGAGCTTTTTTTCCCTGAACTGAAAGGAAAAAAGGCTGTGCTTTATGCGCCCACCTTCCGGGACACCAAAGAGGAAAACGAAAACCTGCTTTCAAATTTTGACTTTGAGCTTTTTTGTGAAGAGTTCAAAGAAGAGTATGTCCTCTTTGTCCGGCTTCATCCTCAGGTGCACGAAAAAGCCTTATTGCCGGAGTTTGTTATTGATGTGACGGATTACGCCGATGTGCGTGAGCTTGTTCTTGGCTGTGATGCGCTGATTACAGACTATTCGTCAATATGTATGGACTTTTCCCTGCTTTCAAAAAAGACGGTTTTCTTTGCCTTTGATGAGGAAAAATATACAACGGACAGAAACTTCTGTTTTGATTACAAAACCGGTCTTCCCGGCGGTATTGCGAAAACGACCGAAGAGGTTATCGAGCTTCTCCGTGATGAATTTGACGAGGAGAGAAATGCCGAATTCCGGAAAAGGAACTTTGACTTCCTTGATTGCTCAAGCGCTGCAAGGGTGGCGGACGCAGTTATCGGAAAATGAGGCTGTTGAAACGGTGTGAGCGCTCAACTTGCCGGCTATTGTCAAACATAAAAACCTGTGATATAATAATCTATACGGCTTTGCTATGGAGCGCTTTGCGCTG